>DASQBW010000527.1:0-1921 GCA_035635015.1 Draconibacterium sp.
TGGCCCCAGAAAAAGCGTTGGGTCCGTAAACACGTGCAGCCGGTCCTTCAAGGATTTCGATTCGCTCTATTTGGGCTAAACTTACCGGAAGATTTAAATTGTGATGGCCGGTTTGCGGGTCGGTGATGTTGATGCCGTTCAGCAGGATTAACGTTTGGTCGAAAGTACCACCGCGAACACTAACGTCCGCCTGTACTCCTTCAGTTCCCCGTTGCCGTACATCGATAGCTGCAACAAACTCTAACAGGTCCTGAACACTCTGAGCCGGTGCCGCCTCAATTTCTTTACTCTCAATCACGGAAATAATCCGTGCAACCTGCGAATACAATGCAGGCGTTCGTTGCGCACTAACCTCGATCTCATCAAGGTCGTACTCCATTTTAACTTCAGAAGTATCCTGAATAGTTGCCATTGTAATTACCGGTGTTGACAGAAAGTACACCACCGAAAGTACTGAAATGACAACTTGTTTTCTAACCGTAAGAAAAGAAGAATAGTTCTTCCTTCCCCACTTTCTGAAAGTTAAAACAGATTGCGCATCATGATTCAAATTTAAATTTTTCATAATATCTCTGATTGAATTCCTTTTGACAGGATACTGCAAATACGCTTGATTTTTAATTATCGAATCATCCTGCCTCAAATTCGAGGGACAAATATATAACTTCAAAAACGATTACACCATTAGCAAAATGAGCAAATGTTAATGGAAACACAGAATTAACAATGGACTTCGTAACCTTTAACGTATCAATGCGTTACAATCAATAGAGAATCTTTATAACACATAGAAAGAATCAACCTATTTAAGGCAGTGTTTATTTGCAAATAAAGACAACATTGGCTTAAATTTGTTTAGACAAATTAAAAATAAGACGCCATGACTCAGATTCAATTTAACAACGCATTACTCGGTTTGAGTGACAAATTACATTACTACGCACTAAGTTTAACTGCTGACTCGGAAAGAGCTGACGATCTGTTGCAAGAGACTTTCCTTAAGGCATTAACTTATCGTGACAAGTTTACACAGAACACGAATTTTAAAGCATGGATTTACACCATTATGAAGAACACCTTCATTAATGATTACCGTAGAAACGTAAAAACAAAGAACACTTTTGATGGTTCAAACAACGATTTCCATCTGATGTTCTCGAAAGACAAGGTTTATCCTGCGCCCGATTCGTTCTACAGTTCAAAAGAAATAAACAAAAGCATTAATGCATTGGAAGATGAATACCGTATTCCTTTCACCATGTTTTTGGAAGGGTACAAGTATAAAGAAATAGCTGAAAAGCTGGATTTACCATTAGGAACTGTCAAAAGCCGCATTTTCTTCACTCGCAAGAAACTGGAAAAGGCATTACATGAATATTCGGAGAATTAATAATAGAGAAACGTGTATTGGTTTTAAAGGGTCTTCAATTTTTGAAGGCCTTTTTTTATAGCGTGAGGACTGAAACAAAGGATGTCATCTTTTAAAAAGATGACATCCTGCTGCCTTTTCAAACCCCAAATCTTTTTTATTTTTGAAGAAAGAAATATTACCATGAAAAAAATTGCAGTTCATTTAGCCGACGGATTTGAAGAAATTGAAGCTATAAGTATTATCGATGTGCTTCGCAGGGCCGGTTTTGAGGTTACTGTTGTTTCCATAAATAAAAAGATGGAAGTTACCGGTTCGCACGAAATTACCGTAAAAGCCGATGCGCTGTTTGAAGATTTGGATTACGATAACATCGATGTGATAGTGCTTCCGGGAGGAATGCCGGGTTCAGCAAATTTAAAAGCGCACAGTGGCCTGCGAGAACAAATCCTAAATTTTAATGACATGAAAAAACCGCTGGCTGCCATTTGTGCGGCTCCAATGGTTTTCGGGAACCTGGGTTTGCTGAAAGAAAAACAGGCTACTTGTTAC
>DASQBW010000528.1:0-2200 GCA_035635015.1 Draconibacterium sp.
AGTAGTACTGATCGATGGAAGTTCAGTTCGTTCGGGATTGAGTCGCGAACTTGACTTTACACCGGCAGACAGGGCTGAAAATCTGCGTCGTGTGGCACACATTTGCAAAATGCTGAACGATCAGGGAATTATTGCCATTGCCTCTTTTATCTCGCGCAATGCATCATTGAGAAAGCAGGTAGCTGAAATTATTGGAGAAGATCGTTTCCACCTTTTTCATATGGATGCCGATCTGGAATATTGCAAAAACAATAAGCCGGAATTGTACGAATTACTTGAGCAGGGAAAAACAAGTGGGTTGCCGGGTATAGATTTGGAATACGAAGCACCAGACAACGCAAAACTTGTTTTCAATCCGGAGCAAAACGAAGAGAACCTGGATGCAATTTTGGATTATTTAGCAATGAATAAAGTATTTCCTAACCATTAGGAAAATATAGAATGAAAGTTTTAGTTACAGGTACAGCAGGATTTATCGGGTTTCACCTTGCCAATAAATTATTGGAGCAGGGAGTGGAAGTCGTGGGTATCGACAATATTAACGACTACTATTCTACCGAGTTGAAATATGCCCGGTTAGCAGAAGCAGGAATTTCCGGCGAAGCTGAAAACTGGCACAAAAAAATCGTAAGTACAAAAAATCCGGCCTATTCCTTTGTTCGCATGAACCTGGAAGACAGCGAGCAAATCGATCAGCTTTTCGAAGCCGAAAAATTCGATATGGTTTGTAATCTTGCTGCTCAGGCCGGAGTGCGTTACAGCATCGAAAATCCGCGGGCTTATATCGACAGTAACATTGTAGGCTTTATCAATATTCTTGAGGCGTGCCGCCATAACAATATTCAGCACCTGGTTTATGCCAGCTCGTCGAGTGTGTATGGCAACAGTGCAAAAATGCCCTTGTCGGTTAACGATGCGGTAGATAACCCGGTGAGTTTGTACGCGGCTACCAAAAAGAGCAATGAACTGATGGCACATACCTACAGTCATTTGTTCGGTATCCCAACAACGGGGCTGCGCTTTTTTACGGTTTACGGACCATGGGGACGACCGGATATGGCATATTTCTCGTTCACGAAAAATATACTTGCCGGAGACGCCATTAAGATTTTTAACCATGGCGACCTGTACCGCGATTTCACTTATATCGATGATATTATTGAAGGCATCATCAAGATATTAAATGCGCCCCCACAGAGCTCGAGTTTCCCCTCCTCGCAGAAGGAGTGCCCGGAGGGCGGGGTGGTTGCTCCTTACAAAGTGCATAACATCGGTAACTCAAGTCCGGTGAAACTGATGGATTTTATTGAGACCATTGAAAAAGTACTCGGACAGGAAGCCCTTAAGGAATATCACGATATGCAGCCAGGCGATGTATATAAAACCTACGCCGATGTAAGTGCGCTGGAAAAGGACTTTGGCTACTCGCCCGACACCCCGCTTGAAAAGGGAATTGGAGCGTTTGTGAAATGGTACAAGGCATTTTATGCATAAACACCTGTTCATCTTCATTTAATGCAATAAAATAACTGTTACTGTTCCCCGGTTTGGCAAGCTTTTATTAAGTAATTGAACCTCGATTTTTCGTCCATTCAGGTCGTTATCAAACTAAAACTCCTTGTTAAAGTCCGCAATAACAACTTCCGGTTGACCATTAGCAGTTGTCATATAGTCTACTCCTTCTTCTTCGCCTCTTCCCAAATCTCGTCCATTTCTGAGAGGCTCATATCGTGTAGTCTTTTTCCCTGCAAAAGTGTTTTACTTTCAAGATAGTTAAAGCGTTTTATAAATTTTATGTTTGTGCGTTCCAGCGCTGCTTCCGGGTCGATGTCGTACAAGCGGGCGGCATTAACAATGGCAAAAAGTAAATCGCCAAATTCAGCTTCCATTTTGTCCTTGTCGGCTTTGTTAATTTCCACACTCAGTTCATCAACCTCTTCTTTTACTTTATCCCACACCTGTTCTTTATATTCCCAGTCGAAGCCAACACCACGCACCTTTTCCTGAATACGATTGGCTTTAACAAGTGCCGGCATTGCAGCCGGAACACCTTCCAAAACACGTTTGTTTCCGCCTTTCTCTTTCAGTTTAAGTGCTTCCCAGTTCTCTGCAACTTTATCGGCCGAGCCGTCAACATCAACATCACTAAAAATATGTGGATGACGGTAAATCAGCTTTTCATTTATTCCTTCCAATACAT
>DASQBW010000529.1:0-3033 GCA_035635015.1 Draconibacterium sp.
ATTCGAATCGTTGTTACAAATACGGGGAACAACGCTGCTGGAATCGTTTCAAGTGACGCATTTCGTATTCTGGGCTCAGATTATAAAGGACCAGTCAAATTTGTTGTAAATAACGAGTGGAATGTACCAGACCTTTCATGGGGAGACTATGTTAATGATCCTATTATACCGGAAAAAGGTTATACAAATAAAACCCATTTGAGATTTAGAGATTTTTAGAAATATCTGACACCAGGCAAGATACTGTTCCAGGATTGTATAAAAATATGAGTTTGTTAATTGAGTTATTGCGGCAATCGTTATGCTTCTACAACTCAATTATACCCAAATGTTGAAACTTAAAGTTTAGCAAGACAAATTCATTGATAAAGGAATCCATAATCATCTCTAACGCATCAGGGTAACAAAACAGCAAGATCCGGCAATAAAGTACATGAAGAGAAACAAATAGCCTTATGGCATGTACTTTGTAATACTTTTCAATCAAATTGAATTAAAATTTTAAAAAATACAAAGTCATGAAAAGAATTATTTTATCCATAGTAGTTATTGTTTTTTCACTCGGCTCTTTTGCACAAAGCAATGAAGGTGGAATTATTACTGTTGAAGGAAAGTCAGAAGTAAAACTAATTCCGGATGAATTATGGTTTAACGTTACAATGAGTGTAAAGGACGATGATTATAAAACCTGTGCCGACTTGGCCGTGCAGAAACTGGCAAACATAAAGTCGCTTTTTACTGATAATGGTATTGATGATGAATTGATAAAAACACAGAGCTATTCAATTCGTGAAATTCAAAGACACGATCCGGAATTACGCAAAATGATTTTCGATGGTTATCAGGCGACAATTCCATTGACCATTCGAACAAAGCGGGATTACGATAAAAATGACTTGATTTTCGCTTTAATCAGAGACAATCTGGAATCAAACTTCAATTTGAATTTCTCGCTTTCTGAAAAACAAATTGAGGATGTGAAGGAAAAGTTGATTCAGCTGGCCGTTGAAGATGCCAGTGAAAAAGCGGAGATAATTGCAAAAGCCTCGGGAATTGAACTGGTAAAAATTAGCGCCATCCAGTATGGCGAGGTACAACCCATAGAGGCATATAATCCTCCTGGATTACGCAAGGCAGGCGCACTTATGATGATGGAAGCACAAGATGAAATTGTTGATTTGCTTGAACCCAATGAAGTTAAAATGGGAACCAGAATTATTATTTCATGGGGAATATAATCGTCTAATTGTGGAAAAACATAGTAAAGGCTGTCCTGGATTACAGGGCAGCCTTTATATTTAGAGCTAAAATAGCATACTATTATAAGTCGAAGCGATCGGCATTCATCACTTTATTCCACGCTTTTACAAAGTCGTTCACAAATTTTTCTTTGCTATCGTCCTGTGCATACACCTCGGAATAGGCACGTAAAACCGCATTCGAACCAAATACCAGATCAATTCGTGTGGCTGTCCATTTCACTTCGCCGGTTTTCCGGTTTCTGATGTTGTAAAGACCTTTTCTCGTTGGTTCCCAAACGTATAGCATATCAGTAAGGTTTACAAAGAAATCGTTGCTCAAAGCTCCAACATTATCCGTAAACACACCGTGTTTAGTTCCTGCGTAGTTTGTTCCCATCATACGCATACCACCAATTAACACGGTCATTTCGTGCGCTGTTAATCCCATCAACTGGGCACGGTCGAGCAATAGTTCTTCCGGGCTAACGACATAATCTTTTTTCTGCCAGTTTCTGAAACCGTCGGCCAACGGTTCAAGCGGAGCAAACGACTCGGCATCGGTCATTTCGTCGGTAGCATCACCACGTCCGGGAGTAAATGGAACAGTAACATTCATTCCTGTATTTCTAATGGCCTTCTCTACCCCAACATTTCCAGCTAATACAATCACATCGGCTACACTAATTCCAAACTCGCTGGCAATTGGCTCAAGCACAGCCAATACTTTTGAAAGACGTTCCGGCTCATTTCCTTCCCAGTCTTTTTGAGGAGCCAAACGAATACGTGCTCCGTTGGCACCACCCCGCATATCTGATCCACGGAATGTTCTGGCACTGTTCCAGGCGGTTGCAACCATATCTGAAATGCTTAAACCTGCTGCAGCAATTTTTGCTTTAACAGCTTCCACATCATAATCTGTTTTTCCAGCCGGAACAGGATCTTGCCAAATCAGATCTTCTTCAGGAACATCAGGTCCGTAATAACGCGCTTTCGGTCCCATATCGCGATGCGTTAATTTAAACCATGCACGGGCAAAAGCATCAGTAAGAGCATCGAAGTCATTCATAAACTTTTCGGAAATCTTTCGATAATCCGGATCCATTTTCAAAGCCATATCGGCATCAGTCATCATCGGAATGGTTCGAATTGAGAAATCCTCCACATCGGTTGGTTTATCTTCGTCGGCAATATTTACCGGTTCCCATTGTTGGGCACCGGCAGGGCTTTTCCGCAGTTCCCAGTCGTGGTTAAGCAGCATCTTAAAGTAACCGTTATCCCATTTTGTAGGCTCGGTAGTCCAGGCTCCTTCCAGCCCGCTGGTTACGGTATATCTTCCTTTTCCTGTCTTATGCGGATTCTTCCAGCCTAAACCTTGTTCATCCACATCGGCAGATTCCGGATCAGGCCCTAACAATTCAGCATCACCGTTACCGTGTGTTTTCCCGACCGTATGACCACCGGCGGTTAGTGCCACAGTTTCCTCATCGTTCATGGCCATTCTTCGGAATGTTTCGCGCATCTGCTGAGCTGTTTTTAATGGATCAGGTTTTCCGTTAACACCTTCAGGATTTACATAAATTAATCCCATTTGAACGGCAGCCAAAGGATTTTCCATAGTTTCAGGCTTGCTCACATCGTCGTAACGTTCGTCACTTGGAGCCAGCCACTCTTTTTCGGCTCCCCAGTAAGTGTCTTTCTCAGGATGCCAGATATCTTCGCGACCAAAGCCAAAACCAAAGGTTTTTAGCCCCATATTTTCGTATGCGATGTTACCGGCCAAAATGATCAGGTC
>DASQBW010000530.1:0-1968 GCA_035635015.1 Draconibacterium sp.
ATATTGTTTTTATTGTTGCAAACCTACACTAATCGTGGGTTAAACACAGTTTTAGATACCAGTTTTAAAGACGGAAAAATTGATCTTGGCAGCAGTTCTTTTCTGGTGACCGACTCAATAATGAGCCAGGCAACGAATGAGTTAAACGATAGTGAAAAGCAGTTGGTGGATTCGTTGATGAATAAAATGGGAGGGGCAACAGATAGTATTGCCAAATCGGATATTCAATTGAATGTGGAAACCTTTCGCGATGCCAGCGATTTACGACTGGCCTTGAATAAATATGCCGATAAACTGGAGAAACAACTGGAAACAGAAACTGATCCAAAACAGCAGGCCGAACTGCGCGAATTTATCCGACTCTGCCATTCGCCGGAAACTGCTATGGCAAGAATTCTAAAATACATTTCGTACGCTTTCTTTTTACTGTTGCCGATATTTGCCCTGCTTTTAAAGCTGATTTACATTCGGCGAAAACACAATTACATGCGGCACCTGGTGTTTTCCATTCACATCCATTCGTTTATCTTTTTGGTAATGACCACTATTGTGGCCATGTATATGATATTTGAAGGAAACATAAATACCATTGCCGCAATTTTATTCCTTTCGGTACCCATTTATATCATTATTGCCCTCAAAAAATTTTACGGGCAAACGCTGGCCAAAGTAATTGCAAAATTCATCATGTTGTCGGTTACCTACTATTTAATCTTTTTTGTGGTAATTTTCATCGCTTCGCTCGATGCCATTAAGCTAATTTGAAAAAAAGCAAATTAGTTGCAACATTTTATTCTCTGTTGTAGTCAAACGGTCAGAAAATAACTAAAAATGAATAATTATGATGCCAGAAGTTTTAGTAACAATTGTAGTATTTTTTGCAAGTTATCACATTATCAAACTTGTTTCAACTCATCTTTTAAAACGAAAGTTGATTAAAGCTGAGCAGTATGACAGAGTGGGAATTCTGGAAGAACCAAAGAGTGAAAATGATGAGTCGAATCGTTACCCATCATTAAAATGGGGATTGGTAGCATTAATGACCGGTTTGGGCTTTATCATTATTGAAGTGATGGGTTTATTTAACCGCGAAATGGTGAGAGGACGCGACGCTGTTCTGCCTATGGGAATATTATTGGTGTGTATATCGCTAGGTTTCCTGATCTATTTCTTTATTATGAACGGGAAAGCCGTGAAGAAATAGCAACGACAAGCAAAAACAGAAAAATATCACCCGACAATTTTGGTTTTATAATCCGAGTGCCGGGTGAACTTTTTTATTGAAATGTATATTCCCCAATTTGTTGAAATCCCCGAAGAAAATCCAGAACTTTCATCCTCTTCTTTCCGGCAATTTGCAGATCGGTAATTTGCAGCCAGCCATTGGCACAGGCTACTTTTATAAAGTTTTTACCGTCGCTTTCCAATGTTCCTGGAGGCGTGTTTTTATTGTCCTCAACACGCATGGCCATAAATATTTTGGTGGCAGTTTCTTCCCCCGTTTCTTTGTGTTTTAAAGTGCTCCAGGCAGCAGGGTAGGGCGATAGTCCGCGAATATGGTTAAGAACTGCATCTGCATCTGTCGACCAATCTATTTTACAATCTTCCTTAAATATTTTCGGAGCATGTTTTATTTCTTCGCCTTCGGCAACAAGTTCTTCCTGCGGAATCGCTTTGTAGTCTCCCAATGCCAGTGCATCAACGGTTTCAACAACCAGGTTGGCGCCAATGCCCATCAGTGCATCGTGAATGGATCCAACGGTATCGTTTTCCCAAATGTCAATTTCTTTGCGGAAAAGTATTTTGCCGGTATCAATTTCATGATCGAGCAAAAATGTAGTTACCCCGGTTTTCGTTTCACCATTTATAATGGCCCAGTTTAGCGGCGCAGCACCACGGTATTGTGGCAACAACGATCCGTGCAAATTAAAAGTTCCCAGACGCGGCATATCCCAAACTACTTCTGGC
>DASQBW010000531.1:0-6131 GCA_035635015.1 Draconibacterium sp.
ATCCGGGAGGAGGACCATAATTGTTAGCCAGGTCGAAATGCGTAATGCCCAGATCAAAAGCCCGGTGAAGTATAGAACGACCGTTTTCAAACACATCAATGCCGCCAAAGTTATGCCACAAGCCCAGAGAAACGGCAGGCAATTTTAGCCCCCATTTTCCACAACGGTTATACTCCATCCCTTCATATCTCGTTTCTTTTGGTAGATAAGTCATTTCCTGATTTTTAAATATTAGTTCCGTTTTATTTGCACAATTATGAGGCACTAAGCTATATTAAACTTATTCCTCCGGTTAAATCTACAAATCATTTGGCAGCTTGTAAAACGGATTAAACAACTTCCTGAAATCAAACCCAATTTTTCTCCGTTTTTCTGAAACCAATCTGTTTCAAAACCATATATAATAATATGGAAACTTAAATCGAATAGCCATGAATGAAAAACTTGTAACAATCGTAGTATTACCTCTGGCACGGGCACATTTGCTAAAAATGCGCCTGGAAGAAAAAGGAATTAGATGCGAGCTCGAAGATATTCATCTAATAGAGGGAGCAGCCTCTTCAACCGTTCGGGTAAAAATACTGGAGAACGATGTGAACGAGGCATTTAAAGAAGTAGACAAACTACTGGGCTTAAAATCCAGCCCGCAAAAAAAGGCGGACAAACCGGGACATATTCTGGTGCCG
Source organism: Draconibacterium sp. (assembly GCA_035635015.1). GTDB lineage: Bacteria > Bacteroidota > Bacteroidia > Bacteroidales > Prolixibacteraceae > Draconibacterium. The sequence continues at coordinate 687 of DASQBW010000531.1, forward strand.
ATAGATTTTTCCCCGGTTTCGGAGAAAGCGGTACAGATGGGTTTTAATATTGCCAGCCATCTGAAAGCAAAGCTTGTAATCCTGCACTCGTACATTAGCCCCCTGCGTTTTACCATTCCGTTTGGAGATGTTTATCCTTACGACACCACACTGTTAAAACAAACCGAAGATGCCGAGGAGGACGCCAACTTGAAATTTAAAAATTTCTTAGCCACATTGGTACACATCATCGGACCAGAAAAATGGCAAAAGGTGAACCCGGAATACATTGTAAAACCCGGATTTGCCGAGGAAGATATTCTTGCCTTTGCCAAAGAACATCAAACCCGCCTGATTGTGCTTGGCCGTGGCGGTGATAAATCGTGGGCCGGAACCGTTGGCAGTGTAACCGCCGATGTAATGTACAATGCACCGGCACCCGTATTGGTTATTCCCGAAGAGATGGCACCCAAATCGGTTGACCAGTTTAAGGAAGTACTTTATGCCACTAATTTTGATGAGAAGGACTTCACCGCCCTCGATAAACTCATGCATATCGTTAAGAATTACGAGGTTAAAGTTACCTGTGCTCATGTTGGCTTGCCCGATGAATATGGCTGGGACATTGCCCGCCTTGAAGGCATGAAAGATATTCTGAATAAAAAATACAAGGCAAAAGAATTCGAATGCAAATTGATAATGGGCAAAGATGTACTCGAAACTTTGGAGAACACAATTGAAACTGACAACATCGATGTTTTAGCACTAACTACACATAAACGAGGCATGATCTCGCGGCTTTTTAATCCAAGCCTGGCGCGAAAAATGGTTTTTCATACGCATATTCCATTACTTGTTTTTCATGCGTAAACCATTGAGCTTAGCTACTTTTCAATCCTCCTGCTACATGGCATGGCAGTAGCGATTGGGGCATCAGAAAGTGATCTTTTGAGACACAGGAACAGAAGGTCGAAGTAGTAATTCGTCAATAAATTAATTTGCCATGAGAAAGTACCCTGTCGCATCAAAGAACTTTTTCAGAAGCGTGTTGTTGATTTTATAAACCTGAATGTTTGGTTATACATTCAGCAACGCCGGAAACAAAATCAAAGCTTATGCCTATTTACATGGATCGACACGATGTTTCAGAAGAAGTAACCGCCGAGAATGTGGCTGAACTGCATCAGCAGGATTTAAAAGTTCAACACCAATTTAATTGCCGTGGACTCACTTATTGGTTCGACGATGTTCGGAAAACCGCCTTCTGTTTGATCGAGGCCCCCAGTAAAGAGAAATTAAAGGAAATGCATGACCACGCACATGGCGAGGTACCTCATAAAATTATTGAAGTGGAACCGTCGATTGTAGAATCGTTTCTCGGCAGAATTGAAGACCCGGTAAAAGCGACAGATACCCGACTCAATATCATCAACGATCCGGCATTCCGAATCATTATGGCCATTGAATCAGCGTTGTTTTCGTATAAAGAATATAATAAACAATCGCTTCAGGAATACACACAAAACTTCAGGAAACAGGTAATTGAAACCATTCAGCAATTCGGGGGAAGAGTAGTAAGAAACACGGAAAAGCGTTTTCTTGCATCCTATACCTCGGTAACAAAAGCGGTGGAATGTGCCCTTCAATTATCGTCCGTGTTCAACACAAATCAATCAAAAAATACCGGATTAAAAATTGGGTTGAGTGCCGGTGTTCCGGTAACCGAAAAAAATACATTTTTTGAAGATACTGTAAAGCTGGCTGAAAACATGTGTTACCTGAAAGAAGGAATCTGCATTACGGAAGAAGTAAGCGAATTATATCGAAGCGAGAACCTGCATCACACTGTATTCGACGAACAGATTTTTATATTATCGGAAGCCGATCAGCAGTTTTTAAGCCGCTTAATGGATTTTACCGATCAGGCCTGGACCAATGCCAGCCTGAATGTTAAAAGTTTTGAACAAAACCTCGGATTAAGCAAATCGAGGTTGTACCGAAAAATGATGGCCCTCACCGGTGTTTCCCCAAACAGCTTTCTGATGCATTACCGTTTAAGACGTATCAGGCAGCAATTACATAAAAAGAACAGTAATATTTCCGAAATAGTGTACAACGGAGGCTTTAACAGCCCTTCCTATTTTGCAAAATGTTTTAACAAAGCATACGGTCTTAGCCCCTCAACCTATAAAGATTTGATAGTCTGACAGCACTCTTACATCGGGACTGAACCAAATGTGTTATCCTTTGAACCATAAGTAGGAATACTTTCAACCCGACTGCCGTAATTTTGAATGAAAAGCTGGGAAGTTTTTCGATTTATTAATCGCAAAAAGGGCAAACATTACCTTTTATAATGAGATATTCATCAAAATAAAATACTGTAAAATGGAAACAACAAAAGAAGTAGAAAAATCAACACTGTTCGAGCGATTAGGCGGAACCAGTGGTATAACCGCAATTGTTGACGATGTAGTTCAAACCCACATGGATAATCCGGCGATTAGTAAGCGTTTTATTCCTTATAACGACCAGCCCGAACGTCTGGCTGTAATAAAAAAGCATACCATCGATTTTTTTAGTGCCGGAAGTGGAGGAAGTGTTGAATATAAAGGCCGGTCGATGGAGGAAACACATACCGGGATGAACATCAGCCGTGAGGAATACACACATGTGATTGATGATATTATGTTGGTTCTCGATAAACATGGCATGAGCGAAGACACCAAGAAAGACGTGCTCGCCATCGTTTGGTCGCTAAAAGGAATGATTATCGGACAGTAAACGTTTTTGATTTTTTCTGCAATTTTTCACGTAAAGCTTATGAGACATTAGCATAAAAGGTCGTTGTGATAAAAATTATTATGCCGGCCGTGAGTAAATAGATGTTTCTATTCCGAATCGTACCTATATGTATAATAACCTGGAACAATCTTTTTTGATGCTCCCGAATTGAGGTCATACAAATAGATCCCATTGGTTTCATAAACTATAAAATTCATGTCGGGAGAAATGGATGAACTCACCAAACCGTAAGCATTATACTGGGAATCGTCTCCGTATCCTCCATACGGAGAATAATAACCTTGTGAGTAATCTCGATAAAATACGTGTTTCTCAATAAAGGAAGAATCAGGCCACCTATAGATATTAATCGTGTCCTTATCAAAAAAAAGGTAAAGCTTTTCTGTGCCATACCACAAATGGGCTTTTGGATGCGAGTAAACGTCGTATTCAGTGCCTTCAATTTCAATCCTTACTGAATCAATTATATTGTTTCTTACCAGAATGCCATTTGAATTCCAATCCATAACAGTATCCGACAAAACTTTTACAACCTCACCCGAAATACTTTTTATTCGGTTACCCAAAGCATAATAGGAACCATTTGGTGAGACCGGGAAATTCACCATCGGGTAGTTTGCAATATTTATCAAATCATTATTGGAAAAATTCTTTAACACATTTCCGCTCAAATCCATTACCATAATTTTGAATTCTACTTGATCATCGTATAAAGGAGTGACGTATCCTATAGTCAATGTTTTTGATTCTTTCGAATAATTCAAGGCAAAACAATAATTAAAATCCAATACCGTATTTTCGGCGGAATTGAGTTCCCAAATTGTGGCGATGCTCTGTCCTTCTCTGTCGATTATCTTTAAACGGACATCCGCTTCTCTTTGCAGATCCTCAGAATCAAAGAAACCAACATTCTCTTTTAGCTTTACATAGTATTCCACGTATAAAATACTGTCAATACCTGTAAACACAGGATGTGCTTTGGTATAATATTCGCTGATTTCAAACGAATCATTATCGTTACATGAGAATAAGACCAATAGCAGCAGTAATGAAAGTGTGAATTTTTTCATGTTGGGTGATTTTTAGTTTTCCTTGTTTACGAGACCGTTATTATTATGGTTTCAATCTCAATTAAAGCACCAATAGTTCTGCGTTCTCCATTTACGAATCAGAACCTTTAAAACAATATTTCGTATGAACGCATGATAAACAAAAACTATTGTTGCTTCCCGGCCATGATCTTTAACGAAATCATTGATTCACTGTCTTCAGCCGTCTTCAGAATTATTTGCCATCAAAATCCGGAAATACTAACTGAAATAAACGGTCACACTATATTTCTGTGCCCCCGGTGTGCTGGCTTACATGCCGGATTTTTCCTTTTTATGGTTTGCACACTACCATTCCTTAAAGCAAGGACTGATCTGAATGGATGGTTTCCAAAAGCATTCTGTATATCATCGCTGTTGCTGCTTCTCACCGAATGGCTACTGGCACAACTTCAGATTACATATTCAACAGACGAAAGTCGGTATATAACAGGTTTACTGGCCGGGTGTGCATCTTGTTTGCTGCTTATGGCGTATCGAAATTACCTAATTTATAAGGCAAAACCATCAACAAGCAGATCGTTCCTGTTTGTACTCATTTTTGTTACGCTGTTCTTGGGCCTTGGTTTTACGAACCTATCAAACGGAGAGGCAATAAACCGACTTCTTCTGATTATGGTTTTGTTTAACACAGCCTTTATACTGCACACAATCGGTGCACGTACATACTATGTTTTATCCAAAAATCACAAAACTTATTCGTCATGAAACGACAAACTTTTAACTTATTCGATCTTATTCTCCTTATCAGTGTAGGCACTTTCCTTCTAAGCTGCGTATTTACAAGCCTGCAAACTGCCCGTACCAAAGAACCCGGACAGGCAGAAATCAGTGCCGGTTATATGCAACTGCGAAGCATAGATGAGTTTTCTGAAGACCCCGTGCAATTGATCGGGATTAACGCCCGCGTAGGCGTTGCCGATAACTTTGATGCAGGCATTGCGCACTCATTCGACATTACCAAAGACACAGAAAACATGGGCAATACGCTTTGGGGAGATGTGAAATACCAGTTTTCAAACAAAGCAAATGAAAACCAAAAACTAACCTTTTCTTCGGGTCTGATTAAAGGATATATTTACGACAGCGATGTACAGGGACACATTACCTCTTTGCCAATGTATTTTAGTGTTCCGGTAAATAATCGCTTTACACCCACACTATTATACCGATACCGTCTGGTCAGCGAGGGTTTCTTCCCCGATTCAGATAGTTTTGATGAATCCAGCCACCTTTTTGCAGTTGGCTTAGAATATTATTTAAAAGAACCCGATCCAACTAAATGGGTTCCAAAGTTAGCACTGTCTATCGGTACACTCCAAAGATTCGATGGCAATTCGGAAGATTCCGGTTCTTTTTTAGTGAATTTCGGACTTAAAATTGAATCTCCATTTGGCAATAAATAACCAACAAAAAAAGCTCAATCGTTGAGAATGATCAAATTCAGCCTCATCGTCTGTTAGCTTACGGAACAACATGCTAATTCCGCTAAACTGTATTCCAGGCTTCTATGGAAGAGCGGTTGTGCCACAATTGTTACATTTCTCTAAAC
>DASQBW010000532.1:0-1615 GCA_035635015.1 Draconibacterium sp.
GTATAATTCTTACATCTTGCGATGAAAAAGAGGATTACGTACAAATCGATTCACAGGTAGTTGAAGCTGCCGGTGAATGGTGGATAAAATTTTCGAAAACAGACTACGAAACCGGTTATTTAAAAGTACTCACTTTTAACACTGCCGCCGATGTTGCTACCGAAATGTGGATTACTGACGATGGAAACTGGAAGGACATTCAGTTTAAATGCCCTGTAAATGTTGCCGATCTTACCTTTAGCGGAAGCAATCTCGAGGATGTGTATTCCGATGTGACTATAGAAGTAACAAACGGAAAGATTGAACTCGGTGCAGGACTATCAACTGCCGGTAATATCACTGATAAAATTTCATTCGAAATAGCATTTAGCGATGAACCCGGTGTAACTTACCAGGCTGTTGGTACGCGCAAAACAGGTTTTATTGAAGATGAACATTAATCTAGTAATGAATTAATATTGAATAAATGGGCTTCTTTTTCGGGAGCCCATTTTTTTAATAATCCCGGGGATCATCTTCAACAATGGCGTAATGGTAATTGTCTTTCCACTTTCCGCGTATGGGCAATATTTTTCTCCGAAGTCCTTCACGGGTCATTCCAATTTTCTCCAGCACTTTTACTGATTTTATGTTTCCGGTGGCTACCCCTGCTTCCACTTTGTGTAAACCAAAAGTGTTAAATCCCAGCAGTACCAATCTTTTGGCAAGTTCTGTTGCATAACCTTTTCCCCAATATGCAGGATCGAGTTTGTAATAGATTTCACCGAGTTTAAACTTGTTGTTAGACAATGAAAATCCGGCAACTCCAATAAAAGCTCCTGTTTCTTTCAAAATTACTTTCCACATATATGAACTTCGCGGAGTTTTGCTTTTGGCTTCTAACTGTTGTTGCAGGAATTTCTCGGTGTCTTTTATCGATTGAGGAATGCCAAGCGTATTAAATTCATCCACTTCAGGAAAAGAATGCATGCGATGGAGTTTTTCAAGATCTTCCATTTCAATCTCGAATAAACTCATCCGATCAGTTTCTAAACTATTCAATTCAGCGTTACTCATTCTATCGTTTTTACTGTACCCGCATTTCTTTAATCTTCACTTTTTCAACAAGCGTTTGCTGCTCATCCTTTTGTTGCTGGATTTTACGAACTACATCCATTCCGGAAATTACTTGCCCGAAAGCTGCAAAACCCTGTCCATCGGGATTTCGTTTACCACCAAAATCGAGCTCCGGTTGATCGCCCACACAAATAAAAAACTCGGTAGATGCTGTTCCAGGTTCCATACGTGCCATCGAAAGCGTACCATCCAGATGTTTTAACCCTGACGTTTCAGTTGTTTCGTGAGCAATGGGTTTTATGGCCTCAATGCCCGGTTCGGAATAAATCCCGCCCTGTATCACCTCTATTTTTACATCGTTGTTAGGTTGGTTATCAAGTCGCACCACCCTGTAAAACAATGCATTTTCAAAAGTATTGGCTTCAACGTGCTCCAGGAAGTTTTTTGCAGTTATCGGGGCATTTATTATATCAATTTCAACAATAATTTCTCCATAATTGGTTTTCATTTCAACGCGGGGCAGTTCTTGCGCAATGGCCTGAAACGAAAATAATAGTAC
>DASQBW010000533.1:0-2450 GCA_035635015.1 Draconibacterium sp.
GGTATTAACCGGCCTTCTGCAATCATTTCCAGGGTTAAATCGGCAACCTCATTTTGTCTTCTAACATTTTGAATACAGATTTCCTTTCTTCTAAGGTCATCCACATCAAAGCTCCAGCGCTTAAATTCAGGAATTCCAACGATCATTAATTTCCCGCCCGGCTTAAGCAATTTAACGGCTTGATCTACTGCCTCCTGTTGTCCGCAACATTCAAAAACCACATCCAACTTATACGCTTCCTGATCGTCAATAGCTTTAACCAAGTCGGTTTTATCCGGATTACCAGTCCATGTTGCACCCAAATCTTTTGCAATTTTCAACCGTTCATCCAACTTGTCGGTAATATAAATTTTTTCTGCACCTCCGGCTAAAGCAGGCAATAATACACTTAATCCGATTGGTCCTGCGCCAAGAATTCCAACTTTCGCTCCCTGCATAGGAATTGCCGATAATTTTACTGCGTAAACACCAATGGCTAAAGGCTCGGAAAGAGCAGCCTGGTCGAGGGTTACATTATCCTCTAATTTAAGGCAGCTTTTTGAAGGCATTACAATATACTCGGAGAAACAACCTTCTGCCTGACCGGGGCATCCTAAAAATTTGAGGTTAAGACAAGTATTTAAACGCCCCTGGTTACATTGTTCACAATCGTAACAAGGCATTGCCGGCTCAACAGCTACTCTGTCGCCTGGTTTCAGTTTTTTTACTGAACTGCCAACTTTCTCTACAATACCAGCTCCTTCGTGACCAATAGTAAACGGGTATTGTACAACCTGACTTCCAATTTTCCCTTCTTTGTAATAATGGATATCGGAACCACAGACACCAACAGATTTCATCTTCACTAAAACCTCGTCCGGATGCGAAATTTCCGGTATTTGTTTTTCAACAATCTCCAACTGACTTAAACCTGTCAGCACTAAAGCTTTCATCTTCATAATTCAATAAATTTCAACAATTTAATTTTGTCTGGATAAAATCCACTATAATTCACACTCTTTTTATTCTTTAAAAACCTGTTGGGCAGTTCGTGCAATAAACTTTCTGCAATTCATCCAGGTATGCGCACCATCGGTAATAAATATGTCCATATCAAAACCTTTGTCTTTATACATATTTATGGCCTTATCTATACTTTCAAACAGGTAATCATCTTCGCCTACACTGATACTAAATAATTTTAAGTCCTTGTTCATCTTCTCTACATCTGGATTCCAGTTTTCAAAATTTGCCCTCCATTCTTCGGTAAGTGTATAAGGTGAATATGACGAAACATAATCGAACTTATCGGTATTCATTAAACCTATATTCAAGGTTTGTCCGCCGCCTACTGAAAATCCTGCTACGCCGCGGTGAGCCTGATCGGTGTACACGTTATAGTTGTCTTCAACGTAAGGAATTACATCGTTAACAATGTCTTTTGGGAACGCCCCCACAGGAAATCCCCAGGCACTGCCATAAGGCATAACAATAACCATTGGTACTGCTTTTTTCTGTGCGATTAAATTATCGAGAATGTAATTCACTTTTCCAACTCTGAACCATGTTTCCTGGGTATCAGAACCTCCATGAATTAGATATAATACCGGATATTTTTTATTACTCTTTCTATAACCAGGAGGAGTATATATTACCAAAGGGCGATAGGTATCAAGTGTCTCTGAGAAATAGTTACAGTATGTAATATCTCCATGCGGAACTTTTTGCAAGGAATGAATTAGTGGTTCATCACCAGAAATATCAACCAAACTGTATTTGAATCTTTCGTTGGCAAATATCTGTTCGTTGCTCGGGTCGGCAACCTGAATTCCGTCAACCACAAAACAATAAGGGTAAATATCGGGTTTTATAGGCTCTGTTGTTACCGTCCAAACACCCGATTCGTTCTTGGCCATAGGTAAATCTTCCTCGATAAATTCACTATATAGCATCACCTGATCTGCATCAGGTGCCACAAAATTAAACGTTACACTTTTATCAGGATTAACGATGGGAGAACCAGCCATTCTTCCTCTGGGTTGTGCCTGTAGGTTTCCTAAAAAAACAGAATTAACAAAAAGGATAATGGAGAAAGCCAGCCACAATTGACGGCTCTTTGTGTTTTGATTTTTCATTTTTAATCTATTTACTTTTATAATTCGATTCTACTTTCTACTTAAACAGTTTTTGTGAAATTTCGGTGAGAAACAAGCGACAATTCATCCAGGTATGCCCTCCTGCTGTAAAAAAAGTTTCGTGCTCAATATTCTTTTCTTTCAACACTTTAATATAATCCTGAATTACTGGGTATAAACCATCGTCGGTACCACAACCAATCCAAAACAATTCTAATCGTTCGTTGGTAAGCTGAGGATCGGCAAACGGAACGGCGTTATTTCTCTCAAATTCTACCTGGCGCATACCGGGAGCAAATCCGCAAACCCAGGCAAAAAGTTCGGGATGCGACAGAC
>DASQBW010000534.1:0-10171 GCA_035635015.1 Draconibacterium sp.
AGGCCAGTTAACTGCAACAATGAAGGCCATGGATAAACTTGAGTTACGAGGTAAAATTACGATTATTGGTATTGCAAAACGATTGGAAGAAATATATTTTCCTGGTGATTCTGTTCCTCTTTATATCAATAAAAACTCCGAAACGTTAAAAATTATTCAACATTTAAGAGACGAAGCACACAGGTTTGGGATAACTTTTCACCGGGACAAACGCTCTAAAACATTTATAAATTCTGAATTGGGAAATATAAATGGAGTAGGGGAGAAGACAACGGAGAAACTTTTAAAGTATTTCAAGTCAGTAAAACAGATAAAACTGCAAAAACTTGAAGCTTTGGAAGCATTGATTGGAAAAGCAAAAGCTCGAATTGTGTATGATTATTTCCAAAAACAAAAAGATGAATAAACGAGTTTTGCTTGGAATGAGCAGCGGAATCGATAGCTCTGTTTCTGCCATGTTGTTGCAAGAGCAAGGTTATACTGTTATCGGAATTACTTTTCTTTTTAGTGGAACCGATGATCAAAATCATAACTTTTTAAAAGATGCAATCGATTTAGCTGATTGTTTAAAAATACGACATGTTACTGTTGATTTGCGAAAAGAGTTCGAAGCGTATGTTATTCAATATTTTATTGATGAATACCTAAAGGGACGTACACCTTTTCCTTGTGCTTATTGTAATCCAAACTTAAAATTTAAATACTTGAATGAATATGCGATCGCAATGAATTGTGATTCAATTGCTACTGGTCATTATGTAAAAACCGGACATTATATAGGCCGGAAATATCTGTTTCAGGGCGAAGATCCGGAAAAAGATCAATCCTTTTTTCTATGGGGATTATCGCGAGAAATTATCGATAAGCTGATTTTTCCATTGGGAAACTACAGAAAAACTGAGATAAGAAATGTTGCCTTTAAAAAAGGTTTTCTATCGTTATCGGAGAAAAGGGATAGTCTCGGAATATGCTTTATAGAAGGAAATGATTACCGGCAATTTCTAAAAAAGAGAGGGATAAAATCGCAACCAGGAAATTTTGTAGATCAAAATGGGAACGTTTTGGGAGAACACAAGGGAATTTTCAATTATACCATCGGCCAACGCCGCGGATTGGGCTTAGATCTGAATTTTCCGCTATTTGTAGCCGAATTTCGTCTAGATGACAATGAAATTGTGTTGGCAAAATACGATAATTTATACCGTTCAAATTTGTGTTTGGAAAACTATTATATTATTGATAATGATGTTGTTAATAGGAATTATGAGTTGGTTGTAAAGGTGCGTTACAGGCTTCAGGAAACCCGTTGTAATTTGCATATTTTAAACGATACTGTGGCTGAGGTCGAATTATTAGAACCTGAAGCTATGATTGCTCCAGGGCAAACTGCAGTTTTTTATCATAACGATAGATTAGTAGGCGGCGGATTTATAAAATCGGCAGAATAGATATTATCTATCAAGCACTAAATATTTATAGTAATATTCGCCTTCGAATTTTTACGAATAAATATTACTGAGCTTCTAAAAAAATACCAAAATGGTAATTAGGGATTATCAACGAAATCAGCGAGAAAATTTTCAGAGATTAAAATGCCGGACGATGCTTATCATCCGGTTCCAATAATCCTAAGTAACTTCTGAATCGGGAAGGAGCTATCTGGTAATTTTCCACGGCCTCTTTAACGGCACAACCTGGTTCGTGCGTGTGCGAGCAATTATTGTACTGGCAGTGCTCCGAATACTTAAATATTTCAACAAAATAATGCGAAATTTCCCAGGGTTCCATTTCTAAAACACCAAATGCTTTTATCCCAGGCGTATCGATAATGTATCCGCCAAAGTTTAACTTGAACAATTGAGAATAGGTAGTAGTGTGTTTTCCTGTTTTGTGCGAATCGGAAACCTCCATAGTTTTCAAATTCAACCCCGGTTGAATAAGATTGATGAGTGTTGATTTTCCAACACCACTATGACCGTTTATAACATTGGTTTTGTCTTTTAAAGCTGCTTTAAACTCATCAATACCAATACCCGTTGTTGCCGACGTTTTAAGGCATTTATAGCCAATATTTCGGTAGATCTGCATCAATAGATCCATCTCTTCTGTTTCGTCTTCGTTATATCGGTCAGCCTTGTTAAAAACTATCATTACCGGAATACGATAGGCCTCGGCCGATGCCAGGTAGCGATCGATAAAGGTTGTAGTGGTAACCGGGTATTGCATGGTTACTACCAGCACTGCCTGGTCGATGTTGGCAGCAATAATGTGCGCCTGTTTCGAAAGATTAATAGAACGGCGGATGATATAGTTTTTACGCTCATGGATCTTTGTAATCATACCCACTTTTGCCAACTTTTCGTCGGCAGACACGTTTTGAAGCGTAAATCCAACACGATCGCCCACGGCAACGGGATTCGTATTCTTAATTCCTTTAATGCGAAATTTCCCCTTTATTTTGCATTCGTAGGTATTTCCGTTTTCATCTTCCACGGTATACCAGCTGCCGGTCGATTTTATTACTAATCCTTCTTTCAAGTTGTTTAATTTTCTGCAAAGGTAGTTTTTCTGCTGTTTTTCAGGAAATTTACCGGAGTGGCAAGTGCTTTTTTCACATGGAACATAGGGATATGCGTTTTTTAACCGCATTAAAAAGGAAGTTAAACTTAATAGTTTTGATAGTTACTTTCACTTCTAGCACTTAAAGTCGATTTTAGAATGATGATTAACGATTTCTGATTTGCGAAGTAGGTTCAAACAAACCCGGTCAATTACGGTAAACCTCAATCAAAAATCGTTAATAAGAATTCTTCATTCAAGATTCTATCCCTCCCAATCTAATATGATCTTTCCACAGTTGCCGGATTCCATAATTTCAAAAGCTTTCTGGTAATCATCAGCTTTAAACCGGTGGGTGATTATTGGCGATATATCAAGGCCGGTGGTAAGCATCATTTCCATGTGGTACCAGGTTTCGTACATCTCGCGGCCATAGATTCCTTTTAGTGTTAATCCTTTAAAAATGAGCTTGCTCCAGTTTATTTTTGTATCCTGAGGCAGTAAACCAAGCAAACTTATTTTTCCGCCGTTGTACATGTGGTTTACCATATCGTTAAAGGCAACCGGCGAACCTGAACATTCCAGTCCTATATCGAATCCACTTACCATATGATGTACATTCATAGCTTCCTTAATGCTCTCTTTAGTGGGATCGATAACGCGAGTTGCGCCCATTTTTCTGGCCAGATCACGACGGTATTTGCTCAAATCGGTACCGACAATGTTGCGGGCTCCGGCAAATTTACAAATGGCTGCAGCCATGGCTCCAATAGGTCCGCCAATTCCGGTAATTAATACATCTTCGCCCAATAAAGGAAAGGATAAAGCTGTGTGTGTCGCATTTCCAAGTGGATCCATAAGGGCCATCATTTCATCCGAAATGCGAGGATCGATGTGTAAAACGTTTTTAGCCGGAACAGCAATATATTCAGCAAAACCACCATCACGGGTTACTCCAATTCCTATGGTATTATCGCAAATATGCTGACGGCCACGTCTGCAGTTTCGGCAAAATCCACACGAAATATGACCTTCAACAGTAACTCGTTCGCCAACTTTTACACGGTCAACTTCTGAGCCCACTTCAACCACGGTACCCATGTATTCGTGGCCAATAGTTACCGGTGTTTTAATTGTATTTTGCGCCCATTCGTCCCATTTGTATATGTGCAAATCGGTGCCGCAAATGGCAGATTTTTGTACTTTCAGAAGAATATCATTGGGTCTAACTTCGGGAATTGGAACATCTTCCATCCAAATTCCTTTCTCAGGTTTGCTCTTTACAATTGCTTTCATTAAACTAACAATGCTTTTTGTTTTCAAGTGCAAGTTAAAACAAAAAGAGGGGTTAAAATCTAATGTATATCAGGTTTTATGTGGTACTTGTTAATTGATGTTTGCTGAAGACAGTTGTTTACGGGACATGAATTTTACGGGGTACCACGAAGCAATAAATCCGATAATTAGAACAGCACTGCAAGCCAGAACTATATCGGTAAAATTAATGTGAACCGGGTATGCTGAAATGACAAAAGACCCACCGGTACCGGGCAATTTTACAAGCCCGTAAGTTATTTGAAGCCAGCATACAAATACTCCCAGTAGAGCACCCACTATGCCGCCTGCCACTGATATTAGCCATCCTTCATACAGAAAGATTCGGTTGATGTATTTTTCCGGAAGTCCCATGCTGCTAAGAATAGAAATGTCTTCTTTTTTATCGATGTAGAGCATAGTCAGGTTCCCTATCATATTCCCTGAAGCCAGTAACAAAATAAAAACCAGGATAAAATAAACCGCCCATTTTTCCGACTTCATGGTTTTAAAAATCAGGTCGCGCTGCTGCACTTTGTTTTTCACGTGGAACCCTTTGCCCAGAATTTCTTGTAGTTTGTTTTGAACTTTTTCAGTATCAGCATCATCAGCCAGAGCTAATTCAATTGATGAGATCTCATTTTCACTTTCGAAGATTTCTCTGGCAAATTGTTTTGATACCAGTATGTATTTGGCATCTACATCTTCTAGTACGGCAAAAACTGCTGACGGATAGAGTGATTTGTGATTAAACGACCGGGATGGATTTAATGATGCTTGTTTACCTTTTTTGGCCACATATATGTGCAAAGCATCAAGAAATGAAATACCGATACCCAGGTTATTAGCTATACCTCTGCCTACCACAGCATAATTAATTCCGCCCTTTTCCAGGTAATACTCGCCATCAATTAAGAGTTCATCAATTTTAGTATAATCCGGGTAATTTTCGGGCACACCTTTTATGGTTGCTACACACTGTTGTTTACCATAGCGTAACATGGCAATTTCTTCGATGACTTCTGCATAAGAAACCACCCCTGACAAATTTTTAATCTTATCGGTTTCGATGTCAGCCGGATTAAACATTTTCCCTTCTACAACGGTAATTTTAATATCAGGATCAAAGTCACTGTAAAACATACCAATCAGATCGGTAAAACCATTCATTACCGAAATGATAATAATAATAGCCATTGTTCCTACTACAATACCAGCCATGGAAATCCATGATATTATGTTAATAATGTTCTGATTCTTTTTCGAGAACAGGTATCGTTTTGCTATGAAAAATGGTAAGTTCAAACGCCGTTGTTTTGTTTGAAAACGAAAAGTTTTGGAAACTATTTTTTCAGCAGGTTATCAATATTGTCGATATAATCGAGGCTGTCATCAATGTAGAATTCCAACTCTGGAATAACACGCAGGCTTTTTCCTGTTTTTCGGCCCAGTTCGCCACGCAACTGTTTGCCCGAAAGTTTGATTTCTTCCAAAATTTCGTTGGCAAATTCCGATGGGAAAATACTGAGGTGAATACGCGCAATGGAAAGATCTTTTGTAATGCGTACTCCGGTAACACTAAGCAATTTACCCGGAAAACGTTCTTTGTTTACTTTTAAAAGGATTTCGGCCATTTCGCGCTGGATGAGCCTTGAAATTTTATTCTGTCTTGTGCTGTATTGTTCCATATTTGCTTTTTATAAGCCTCAAAATTACGTAAAAACCTTGACACTAAGCAGGTATTAATTAAACAAGGATGTTTTGAAGGCGTTCCGAAGGCTTTCGTCGGGTTTAATAATGTTGTAGTTTTCCCAGAATTGTTCGTCATACGCACCAAGAACCTCCACAAAAATATCGTTACGGTTAAAACGTGTGTCCCTGTCAAAACGTTTTAAATCTGTTGATTCGATATTTGTGATTAGTAATTCTGAAACACTGTGAAACTCTGAATTTAAACGATCTCTTTTACTTTTAACCTTAAATTTTACCGAAGCTTTGGCCGAAGCAAGGTGCCATTTACCCTGGTATTGTTGATAATTAACCTCATACGAGGCATAGGTAGGTTTGGCTTTAACCTTTCGTGGTTTCCTTTTAATCATTATGTCTTCAGCTTGTTGCAGCCCGTTCTTATTCAGTTGATATTCGGCATGAATCAATGCAAATGTTTCACGATGAACATACATTGTTCCTTCAAACGGAGGAAAGAAATCGTTGCTTACCGCATGAAATTTAACCACATAAACGGGGTATTTATTGTACCAAATAACATCGGCAATTTGATAGGAATATACAACTTCATACATCGGATTAATAAAGGTTTCAACGGTTTTAACTGCGTCCAGCTCAGTAATGGTAAACGGACCACCCATTAATTTAAAGTTTAACCATTTAAATGGCTGAACATCACTACTTTTACGGCCCTTCAACAACTTTACCAAATCGTTTCGTGTGCTGCCCGTAGTATAGGGAGCTTTTAAAACCTCCATTACGGCTTCTGACACACTGATATATTCTTTATCCTGTTTAACTGTCTCGCGGTAAAATGCCGACATTAATTTTGTATTGGGCGAATAATTCTTTTCATAATTTTCACGCATTTTAGCAAGCAGTTTTTCGGTTGTAATGGCCGTAACTTTAATTTCTTTTATCTGGATGGAAACGGGCTCTAGAATAAACAAATCTTCATCGAGTAATTGGTAGGCAGGCAACAATTTTTGCTGGTAGCCCATGCTCGATATAATGATGGTATCGTTGATGTGCGACGGATGAACCTTTAATAAAAATTCGCCATCGGCATTACTCATGGTACCAATTGGTTTTTGTTTAAAAGAAATGGTGGCAAAAGGTATGGCTTTTTCTCTTCGGCTTTCGATAAGCCGGCCGGTTAAAGAAAAATATTTTACTGGAATTGTATCTGTAGATGAATTAAGCTGGTTTTCTGATGACCTTCGGGTAATTATCACCTGGTTCTGCCGCTCCGTAAACCGATAGCGCGTTGGGTCGAGCAATTGGTTTAATACCGTATATAATGATTTATTTTGAATAGAAATGTTTATCTTTTTTTCGGTATTTATGATGCTCGCATCGTACGAAAAAAAAACATTGGCCTGCCAGCTGATCTGTTCCAGAATATAATCCAGTGATTGATCGGATTGGGAAATACTGATCCGACGTTCGAAAACAGAACCATCCTGTTGCTGACCTTTTGAAATTAGAGAAAGCAACAGGATGGCTGACAATATGACCAATTGTTTTGTTAAGCTCATCAAAACATCTTTTTTAACTCAAAAGAAGTTTTAAATTCTTCTCCGTCGCGCAATACTTTTAGCTTGATTTTTTTGTTTTCCCGGCTTTGAAGCAACAAGTTAATATCGTTAAGTTCAAGAATTTGGTGGTTGGCACTGTTAATCGACAAAATTTGATCGTTTTCCTGCACGCCAGCAAGGTAAGCGGGCGAATTCTCCCGTACATCAGCAACGGTAAAAATGGGTAATCCGGGCATCGGATTGGTTACTTCCATACCACTCATATTGTAGTTAAAATCATCTTTTATTTTATTGTTAGGACGTAACGTTAAACGGGAATTCCTGTAATCGATAGTTACATGGAAACGACGCAGTATTTCTGCCCCAATGGTTCCGTTTCGGTCGTTTTGGGAGATCAGGCTATCAATTAGATGAGAATTTGGGAAGGCTACAATTGGCTGTGTTAGCAACACCGGGCCAACCCAAATGGCATCGATACGACCTTTGGTTCCGTAAAGATCACCGTTTAATCCACGACCCAAAAATGTCTCAATATTCTTTTTCGGCAGTCGGATTCTTTCGTCCGAATTTTCAGATAACCAAAGTGCATCGCTGGCTCCTGTATCTACCAAAAGTTTAACCGGAACTTCTTTCATCTCATCGGTAACAATAGTGGTGCGTACATAAGGTTTATTCCCGTCAAAATGCATCGGCATAATAATGTCCCTCTTACGGTCGCGGTACTTAAAATATTCCGGTTTGGTTAATGTCAGTTTCTCATTCAGGTAATCAACCTCAACCACATAATCTTTAAACAGGTTAAAGCCAATTAATCCATGAACCGGAATGCCCAACATGTGTGAGATTTGAAAATTTTCGTCAATAATCATTTGAACTTGTTGGTTACGAGCCGTTAATCCGTCAATTTTCATTGTGTTATTGCCAGAATGATAGGCTGTTAACGATTCTCCTTCACCAAGTCCGTTTACCTCAACCGGCATCATGTAATTCAAATTTAGCTTGTTTATAAACGGAAGCTCAGTAATGATGGGATAGCGAACACCGGTATCGAGGATAAAGTTCAGCGTATCCGATTCGTTTATGGTAACCGGAATTATTATCAGATTACTTGCCGATTTAAATTTTATTGTGATTTGTTTATCGCGAGGATCATCGAAAAGAAAACCTCTGTTATTAGCAGCAAATTGCTGGGTGGTATTCTCATACTCCATACTTTCGTCGATTGGTACGTAATCACGTACTACAAGCAGGTCATCCTCAATTTCAAAAAGAAGATAAAAATCACTCATCAACTTGTCGAGTACGAATTTTATAGGCTTGTTCGAGATGTTTAAGCTAATCTTTTTGCCTTCAACAATATTTGCATTGTACGAGTAGTCAATATCAAGATACTTACAGATTTTCTCAATCACATTTGAAAGTGGTTCATCTTCAGCATAAATACTGATATTCTGATCGAGTGCCTGGCTCTTTGTATCCTGTGCAAAACCTGCATTGGGTAACACTAACAAAGCCAGCAAGGCAGTTAGAACCACTAATTTTATTTTATTCCATATTATTGTTTTCATGACTTAAATGCTTTACTGTTTGTTTGTACGGCTCGTTAAAGTGTAATGTTTGCCATCAACCGATAATTCCAGATCAAATGTGAGCCGAATTACATCTAAAACAAAATCTACCGGTTTTTGATCGAAATGACCCTCATAAAGCAGGTTGTTAAGCTCTGGTTCCATCACGTCAATATTAATGTGGTAAGCTTTTTCAAGAGAATTAACCACTTCGTGTAACGGAACAGTGTTAAAAATAAGGTCGTGCGTTTTCCAGGCCAGGAAATTCGGATCGTTGTTCACTGTTTTCTTTAAATAGAGATCGGATAAATGCAGCGTTCCTTTTTCGCCGGGAGATAAAAATACCTCGTGGCTTTCCAGTTCAGGATTGTCGTTTTTGCTGATTACCTGAACTTTACCTGTTTCAACAATAACCTCAACAGTTTCTGCGTCGGGGTATGCACTAACGTTAAAAGAGGTACCTAAAACTTTAACCTGTGCATTGCCGGCATTAATTACAAACGGTTTTTCGGGATTAGGCTGAACATCGAAAAATGCTTCGCCAATGATGGTAACTTCGCGGGAGTTGCCTTTAAACTTTTTTGGAAACAGCAGTTTCGAATTGTTGTTTAAAGTAACCACCGAACCATCGGGTAAAACAAACTCGTTCAGCACCTGATCTCTGGCCGAGATCACCTCGCTGTAATAAGCCTTGTCCAGGTTGCGGAAACCAAGATAATAGGCAAATGAACCCAATAAAAGCGCGATAACAACTATTGCAGCATATTTGTAAAATTGTGCAATAACCTCCTTCCTTGTTTTTTGTAGCTGAATAGAACGAGCTTTAACAGGGCGTATTTGTGTATGAACATTTTTCCAGGCCGTTTCGTCATCGAATTTTTTTGCCTGGTACCAGGAATTTACTTTGTTAAGCATGTTTTTATACTGCTCAAACTCTTCCCGGTTTTTGTCAGATTGATTGATCCAGGTCTCCACCTCGTCATTTTCCTGAGAACTGGTTTCGTTACTCAAATATTTGGTAACCAGTTCCCAATCAAATTTTTCTATGTTCTCCATTTTTCCCATCTCGTTTTAATGACAATACACAACGTTTTTACCCCTAACTATTTTTCGTCCTGCTAACAAAAAAGTAGAAGATGAAGGTGTTATATTTTTTTAATTTGTCTCGTAATGATCTGATTGCCAAGGTCATTTGTGCTTCAACTGTTTTAATTGAAATATTTAATCTTTCAGCAATTTCGCGGTATTTTAATCCCTCTTCGCGGCTCAACCTGAAAATTTCTCGACGTTTTTCCGGCAGTTCTTCAATGCTTTTTGCAATATCAGCCGCAAGGTCAACTTCAATATAATCGCTATTAAAATTGCTCTTTTCCGATTCGGCAATCACTTGTTGAGCATGTAATAATTTTATATTATTATGTTTAATGTGGTTGAGGCAAAGGTTTTTTACCGAACGAAACAGGT
>DASQBW010000535.1:0-7131 GCA_035635015.1 Draconibacterium sp.
TTTGTATTTCGAACTGCGATAAAATTACTCCGGGAATGATGATGGCAGCTATGCGCCTGAATATTCCGGCCGTTTTTGTATCGGGCGGACCAATGGAAGCCGGCGAGGTAGACGACAAATACCTCGATTTGGTGGATGCAATGGTAATGGCAGCCGATCAAAATGTATCAGACGAAACATTGACCGCGGTTGAGGAAAATGCATGTCCAACCTGTGGTTCGTGCTCTGGCATGTTTACCGCTAACTCAATGAACTGTCTGGCAGAAGCAATCGGGATAGCACTTCCGGGCAACGGAACCATTGTAGCAACGCATGCCAACCGCAAAAAGCTTTTTGAAGAAGCAGTGGATAAAATTATTGCTGCAACAAAATCCTATTATTTCGATGGCGACGAGTCGGTACTTCCAAGAGGAATTGCTACACGCGAAGCATTTATGAATGCCATGAAACTCGACATAGCCATGGGAGGTTCAACAAATACGGTTCTTCACTTACTGGCCATTGCCCATGAGGCAGAAGTTGATTTTACGATGAACGACATCGACCAACTTTCGCGCATTACGCCTAACCTGTGTAAGGTAGCGCCGAGTTCGAGTTATCACGTCCAGGATGTAAACCGTGCCGGAGGAATTTTATCCATTATGGGCGAATTAAATAAAGCAGGCTTAATTGAAACCAACGTTTCGCGAATTGACGGAAGAACATTGTCAGAAGCCATCTCGGAATACCATATCAATAGCGGAAAAGCTACCGAAGATGCCATTAAAAGGTTTAAATCGGCGCCGGGTGGTGGCCGAAACCTGGTAATGGGCTCACAGGAAAGTTATTACAAAGAATTGGATAGTGACAGAGCCAACGGCTGTATCCGCGATTACGACCATGCTTATAACAAAGATGGAGGTTTGGCTGTTCTTTACGGAAACATTGCAGAAAATGGCTGTATCGTTAAAACTGCCGGTGTGGATGAATCGATCTTTAAATTTACAGGAACTGCAAAGGTCTTCAATTCACAGGACGATGCCGTTAACGGGATTTTAGGTACAACAGTACAAAAAGGCGATGTAATTGTAATTCGCTATGAAGGGCCTAAAGGAGGCCCCGGAATGCAGGAAATGCTTTACCCAACATCTTACCTGAAATCGATGCAGCTGGATAAGGACTGTGCCTTGATTACCGACGGGCGATTCTCGGGCGGAACATCAGGCCTTTCTATCGGGCACGTTTCTCCTGAAGCAGCAGGTGGTGGCGCTATTGGCCTAATTCAGAATGAAGATAAAATTGAAATAGATATCACAAAGCGTTCCATTAATCTCCTGATTTCGGATGACGAATTGGCTGAGCGCAGAAAAGCAGAAGAAGCAAAAGGAAAAGATGCATTTACTCCGGTTGGAAGACAAAGAAACGTGTCGAAAGCCTTAAAAGCATATGCAAGTTTGGTTTCGGCAGCCGATAAAGGGGCCGTTCGATTGATAGACTAGGATTAGAAAAATAAAATAACAGATAATAACGATTAGCTAGAAGCCATAAGCTTGCGGCTAGCAGCTAAATTTTACAGATATGACAGCAAAAAGAGTTACCGGTTCACAAGCATTAATCCTGTCGCTGATGGAAGAAGGAGTGGATACGATATTTGGGTATCCGGGCGGTGCAATTATGCCCGTTTACGATGCGTTGTATGATTTTGATAAAGAGGTAAAACACATTTTAACACGCCACGAACAAGGAGCAATTCATGGTGCGCAGGGTTACGCCCGCGTCACGGGCAAACCGGGTATTTGCTTTGCCACTTCAGGGCCGGGAGCAACCAACCTGATGACGGGAATTGCCGATGCTATGATCGATTCAACTCCCCTGGTGTGCATTACAGGCCAGGTTGCCTCTCCACTTTTGGGTACCGATGCATTCCAGGAATCGGATGTACTTGGGATGTCAATTCCGGTAACGAAATGGAACTACCAGGTAACTTCACCCGAAGAAATTCCGGAGGCCATTGCACAGGCTTTTTACATTGCATCAACAGGGCGCCCGGGGCCGGTTGTTATCGATCTTACCAAAGATGCTCAGTTTGGCGAATTGGATTTTAAATACAAGAAGTGCACAAAAATCAGAAGCTATGTGCCTGAAATGCGTGTTGATCCGCACCAAATTCAAGCAGCAGCCGAACTAATTGATGCAGCAAAAAAACCTTTACTGTTGTTCGGGCACGGAATTATTATCGGTAAAGCCGAAGAAGAATTAAAATCATTTATTGAAAAAACAGGAATTCCGGCGGCATGGACACTGATGGGACTTTCAGCACTGCCAACAGAACATCCGCTAAATGTTGGTATGTTGGGAATGCACGGAAATTACGGCCCGAATAAACTGACTAATGAAGCTGACCTGATTATTGCAGTTGGCATGCGTTTCGACGACCGCGTTACCGGAAAAGTAAGTGAATATGCAAAAAACGCCAAAATCATTCATATTGAAATTGATCCGGCGGAAATTGATAAAATCATAAAAACCGATGTGGCAATTTTGGGCGATTCGAAAAAAGCACTAAAAATGCTGACAGACAATGTAAAACCAAATAAGTTTGATGAATGGCATGAAGAATTCAAGAAATGTGATGCCATTGAGCAGGAAAAAGTCATTCAAAAAGATTTGTATCCAACCAAACCGGGATTAACCATGGGTGAAGCCGTACGAATTGCTTCAGAAAAAACAAACCATGAAGCCGTTTTGGTAACCGATGTTGGTCAGCACCAAATGATTGCGCAACGTTACTTTAAATTCAAAAATTCGCGCAGCAACGTAACATCAGGAGGATTGGGAACAATGGGATTTTGCCTGCCTGCAGCAATGGGTGCACAATTGGGAGCTCCAAACCGCACAGTAATCGCAATGGTTGGTGACGGTGGTTTCCAAATGACCATTCAGGAACTCGGTACAATTGCACAAAATAAACTCCCGGTAAAAATAATGTTGCTGAACAACAACTTCCTGGGTATGGTTCGGCAATGGCAACAACTGTTTTTTGAAAAACGTTATTCGTTCACCGAATTACACAACCCCGATTTTATAATGATCGGAAAAGGATTTGGAATTGATGGCCATACCGTTGACAAACGTGAAGACCTGGAAGCAGGTATCCAGAAAATGATCGACCATGACGGGCCATATTTACTTGAGGTTAAGATTGAAAAGGAAGACAACGTGTTCCCTATGGTTCCCACCGGCGCTTCTGTTTCTGACGTAATATTGGAACCTTAATACATTCGAGAATTGAATAACAACAAAAGTTGACAAAATGAGACAAGAATATATAATAACAGTTTATTCTGAAAACCATATTGGGTTATTAACCAGAATTACCAATGTTTTTACACGCAGAAAAACGAACATTGAAAGTCTTACCGTATCAGAATCAGCAATTCCGGGTATTTTCAAATTTACAATAGTAGTAGAAAGTACGCAGGCAATGGCCATAAAATTGGTAGGGCAAATTGAAAAACAAATTGATGTGTTAAAAGCTTTTTACCACACCAACGACGAAATGATTTATCAGGAGGTAGCTTTATATAAAGTTCCTATCGAACCCATTTACGAAAGCGATACCATAGAAAGCATTGTACGTAATGCCGGTGCCCGGATACTGGAAATCACAAAAGAATTTGTAATTATTGAAAAAACAGGGCATAAGAAAGATACCCAGGCTTTATTCGAACAATTAAACAAATTTAAAGTAATGCAATTCATCCGTTCCGGTCGCGTAGCTGTTACCCGCGACCCTATCGAACGTCTGTCTGAATTCCTAAAAGAACGCGATGCGTTTCTGACAAGTATGGATTAATACAATTAATGTCATATAACTACCTACCCGTTAGATACCTGACGGGTTTTTTTATATATTTTGCTGAGAAATCAGAATTGATTGTTTCCACTATCCATTAAAGCATATTGAGATTTCGCATATTATCTCCGGCGATTATTTTACGCTTTAAGTTTCATTGAAACTCTTCGCTGCAAAGCTGACGAGGAATCCGATTCCGATAAGGATGCTTTTATTGTCATGTTCGCTTACCCCGTGGCAAAGCTATCGGGGAATGCGTTCACCGGAATTCAATAGTGTTCCGTTTTCAACTTAGATCCAATCGCTTTCATCCAAATATATTCCCCACTTTTCCTTAACTTTGATAGGGAAACAGCAAACAATTCAATTAAATATGAAACGGTACACCTTAATTATCCTTCTTTCAATTTTGGTGCTAATGCATATACAATCGGCACATGGTGAACAGTCTGTGCCAATACAGGATACAACACTATTAAGCGATAAAATAGAAGAAATTACAGTTACCGCATTTCGTTCTCCATATAATATTTTTAATACACCTGCACCGGTAAACTTATTGCTTCCTCAGCAACTTGAACTGGGCGATGCGATTACACCAATCGACGCCCTAAACCGTATTCCCGGCATTTTAATGCATCACGGAACATTTAACACCAATCGTTTAACTATTCGCGGAATTGGGTCGCGTACGCCTTATGGCTCCAACAAAATAAAAGCCTACTTTGGAGAAATCCCATTAACTACCGGAGATGGTGAAACAATACTGGAAGACCTTGAAAATACGGCTATACAACGCGTGGAAGTGATAAAAGGCCCGTCATCGAGTTTATATGGCGCAGGATTGGCCGGCGTATTACTTTTTCACCCTAAAACAGTAGTAAAAGATTTTGCCCGCATCCAGAGCACGGCTGCCTCTTTTGGTACATTTAAAAACACGTTAACAGCTGGTATTGCCGGTGAGAAATTAAAGATCTATACCCTCGTATCAGATCTGTCGGGCGATGGTTACCGCGAAAATAACTCAACCAACAGGTACAACTTCCTGATGAATTCTGAATTTAATTTTTCTGAAAAATCAAATCTGCAGTTATTGCTGAAAACCACAAAAATGAAGGGTTATATTCCCAGTTCCCTCGATCTGGAAGACTTCAGGAATAACCCTCAAAATGCAGCTTCAAACTGGGCCGCAATTAAAGGTTTTGAAGAATATTCCAATGCACAGTTTGGCCTTTCTTTTAACCGGTTTACACAAAGCGACGGAAAAATATCGGCAGGGATATTCGGAAGCATACGCGACCTCGATGAATTGCGCCCTTTTAACCGATTGGAGGAAGCTTCGAATTTCATTGGGTGGCGGGCCTATATTCAAAAAAAGATTGCAACCAACGGATTTAGTCTGGTGATGACCTCCGGGGTGGAAATGTTTCGGGAAACCTATGACTGGCAAACCTCAGACAACGACAACGGCCATTTACTTTCTGACAATACTGAAAAACGGCAGTACGAAAACCTGTTTGTTCAGATTGAAACAAATATTAACGATAAAGTTTTTATATCAACCGGAATAAACGGAAACCTTACCCGCTTTAAGTACACCGATCATTATCCGGACAATGGAGATCAATCGGGAGATCGAAAATACCAACCGGTTATCTCACCGCGTCTTGGAATTAACGTATTAATTAGCAATGAATTTTCATTCTTCAGCAATGTCAGCCATGGTTTTTCTACCCCAACATTCGAAGAAACCCTGCTGCCTGAAGGAGAAATTAACCCCGAGATAGAACCGGAATCAGGATGGAGTTTTGAAACCGGGATAAGAGCCCAGTTTACCAATCGCCTTAACCTTTCGGCAAGCTATTATCGCATTTATATCGATAACCTCCTTGTTGCTCACCGCACCGGAGAAGATGCATATGTTGGTGTAAACGCAGGCCAATCGGTTCACCCCGGGTTCGAAGCCGAATTTACATGGATCACCATTAGTCATAATCGAGCCCCCTTGCTTACAATGCAGGGAAGCGTTACACTAGCTAATTATCATTTTAACGAATTTAAAAACCTTGGAGTTGATTACTCAGGAAAACAACTGCCGGGAACCACTAAAGAAACGTTTAGCCTGGGGGCAATATTTAGCCCATTAAAAAATCTTTCAGTTAATGCCTGGTACCGCTTTAACGGCAAGATGCCTGTTAACGACGCCAATTCCAATTTCTCGGAAGCTTTTGGATTAACCAGTGCTGAAGTTCGTTATCAGGCAAAAACCGGAATCATAAATTTTGATATCCGTGCAGGAGCACAAAACATTTTCGATGTGCGTTACGCATCAATGCTTGCTGTTAATGCTCCTTCTTTTAATGGAAATGCGCCACGCTATTACTATCCCGGAAATCCAAGAAACTTCTATGTTAGCCTGCTAATTGGCCTGACCGGTAGAAACTAAATCGAATCAAATCTGCCTGTAACAACGAATTTAGTTGGCAGCCTTTCTATTTCGAAAGGATCTTTATCGTGGTTCTACGGTTTTGCCTACGTCCTTCAGCTGTTTCGTTTGTAGCAACAGGTTGGGTATCGCCATAACCCTGCAACTGAAGCCGGCTGGTAGAAATTCCGTTTTTAACAAGGTAATTGACAACCGATTTAGCCCTGAGCTTCGACAGTTCAAGGTTGTTCTCCGGATTACCAGAGCTATCCGTATGTCCCTGAATTTCGACACTCAACCCCGAATTGTTTTGCAAAAAAGAAACCAGCTTTTGCAATTCCGGCTCCGATTCTGCAAGTATAGTAAACGAATCCGTTTCGTAGTAAATGTTATAGAGGTCCATTTGTGCTCCCACCTCAATTGGCTCCAGTTCGATGTTTAAATTAAACGGATCGGTTAAGGAGTTGGCATCAGCCAGTTGCATGGAATGGGAATAGAACATAAACCCGTCTTCGGATACATTAAAGGCATAATTACGCCCAACGGGTAATACAAGCATAATCTGACCGTCCTGATCGGCTTTTTCAATGCGTGCCTCAGCCAGGGCTGAATTCAGGTTAACAAGCTCAATATCGGCCTCAACCGGCTCCGTCGTCTTTTTATTGGTAACTTTAGCTTTTATGTAGGTTACCGGACGGGGCTGCAAACCCCGATCAAGGTTAAAAGAAAAAATATCAAGCCCGTTATCCGACTCACGTGCCGATGAGAAATAGGCAACATCACCTATCGAGCTAATTGTCAACCCCATATCATCATCGTGCGTATTTATAGGATACCCCATGTTTTTCAGATCTTCCACCTCGCCGTATTC
>DASQBW010000536.1:0-4210 GCA_035635015.1 Draconibacterium sp.
TTTTCATCCATTGCCGGGATTTCGCCAACTTGTTTTATCACCTCGTTGTCCTCTTCTCCTTTTCCGGCAGGAACAGATTCGTGAGGCAAGTTAGGCAATTGAACCTGCAAATCGTAAACCTTCTCTTCGATGGCTGCAAAATCAGTATCAAAGTTTTTAATGTTTTCTTTTAGCTCGGCAGTACGTGCTTTTGCTGCATTGGCTTCTTCGTGTTTGCCTTCGCGGAAAAGTTGGCCAATTTCTTTCGAAATTTTATTCATTTCAGCTTTTGCCGAATCAGCTTCGCCTTGCAGTTTATTTTTCTGCGCGTAAAGATCTATGATGTTTGAAACAATTTCCGAAGCGTCGAAATTCTTACGTTTTAGTTTTTCTACTACTAACTCCGGATTGTCTTGAATAAATTTTAAGTTGAGCATAGCTTTCTGTTTTTTATGCAGCGCAAATGTAATAGTAAAAGTTTAAACTTTTAAGTTTCACGATCAGAGTTTAGGCTCTGTGTTTAAAGTTTAAAGAAAAGTTGAGAGTAACGGAATAATCGGCTATAACTTATTCTAACCCGAATGCCAGTTTTATTCCTTCAACCACCATTCCGGTTCCTATAATGGCAAGAATCAGCCCCATTAATTTTCCGATTACGGTAATCAGGTGGGTGCCAATTTCCTTCACAATGTAATCGCTTAACGAAAAAGCCAGGTAGGTGAGGTAGGCCATCAATCCGAAAATTGCAATTACAATGGCAATGTGCAGGTAGTTGGCGTCGGTAACATTATTCATTGCAGTAACAATGGTTCCGGGGCCGGCAAGAATTGGGATGGCCAGCGGCGAAATGGCAATACTATCATCTGTCTGAACTTCCCTCGATCCGTGAATTTTAGATTTCTGCGAAAGAAGCATTTCAAAACCCACATAAAAGATCAGAATTCCGCCGGTAATCTTAAAGGCAGGAATAGTAATCCCGAACACTTCAAAAATGTATTTCCCCAGAATTACAAAACTGGCTACAATAATAAAGGCTGTGATGGTTGCCTGTTTGGCAATAACCTTTTTGGTTTTTTGATCATGACCTTCGGTAAGTCCCAGAAAAATTGGTGTATTTGCAATGGGATTCATTATGGCAAAAAAGCCGGTAAAAACGGACAGTGAAAATGTAAGTAGGTTTTGATCCATCTTTTCAAATTTGATATCTATCAAAGATACAACTTTGGAATTTTGTTGACCGAAAACCATAAAAAAACTCCTGCCGTTACCGACAGGAGTTTCGTATTTCCTTTGAGGGAGGTTAAACCCTCTGGTTTATCAATATCTTAAGCTAAACCTTTAGCTTCTTCAATCCATGGTTGTGGATCTTTTGAAGCGTAACGGCTTCCTGCTGCTTCAAGAACTTTCTGAATTGCTTCAACAGATGCTGCAGCAATCTCAGCGTAAGTGGTAAAACCACCTTCAGCTAATACTTCAGCTAATTTTGGACCTACACCAGTTAATTTGGTCAGATCGTCGCCTTCGGCTGCTGCTTTTGCTTCAGCTTTAGGAGCTGCTTCTTTTACTTCTTTAACAACCGGCGCTTCTTCTTTTTTAGGAGCTGCTTTTGCAGGAGCTTCTGCAACAGCAACGTCAACTTCAGGAGCTACCGATACGTATGAACGATTATTTCTTTTCTTTCTGAATACAACAGTTCCGTCGATCAATGCAAACAAAGTATGATCTTTACCCATACCTACATTATCGCCGGGAAAATGTTGAGTACCACGCTGGCGAACAATAATATTACCAGCTTTAGCAAACTGACCTCCGTAAACTTTTACTCCCAGTCGTTTACTTTCCGATTCGCGTCCGTTTTTCGAACTACCTACACCTTTTTTGTGAGCCATGGTAAATTTCTTTTATTAATTATCCATCAATGGTTTCTACTTGAATTTGAGTAAATTGCTGACGGTGACCATTCATTTTTTGATAGCCTTTACGACGTTTCTTTTTGAATACGATCACTTTGTCACCTTTTACATGTTCCAGCACTTTGGCTGTAATTTTAGCACCTTTTACGGTCGGAGTTCCAACGGCTACTTTACCGTCGTTGTCAACCAACAATACTTTATCGAAATCAACTGATGCACCTTCTTCTGCATCCAGATGATGTACGAAAAGTTTCTTGTCTTTTTCTACTTTGAATTGCTGTCCTGCAATTTCAACAATCGCGTACATAATTTTTCGTTTAATGTTTACACCGTCAGGCGGATATCGCAACGGATTTCACTTATTCGAGCCTGAACGATTCAAAATTCGGACTGCAAAAGTAGTTATTTTTAGATAATTAGCAAATAATTCGAGATAAATTGCCAGCTAAATTTTTAGCCTCACAGCGATTCGAAAAAGAAAGTGCCTGTTCCGGCTTTCAGATTGGGCTAAGCGCCAATTTCGAAGTTCATAAAAACGGCGACAAGCAGTACCAACCCGAATACCAGTACCAGCATGAGCAGCAGTTTAATTATTCGGTCTTGTTTTCTTTGTTTTTCTATTATTTCTGAAATTAGGACAAGGTTGTGATCGTCTAAATTCGAAAGGCAGGTTTCGAGATGTTTAACATGATATTGGACCTGTGCACGAAATGTAAAAAAGTTAAATGCAATACCAATTAATATGAAACCCAGAAATACTGTGATGTCGATCAGGTCGAGAGGACGAACCATCCCGTATATAATATAATAGTAGGTCAGCGATCCGGCTATAAAAATAAAGACATAGGTAATTGAAATAGATGCCAGGGTACTTGTAAAACGGGTTTTTAAGTACGTTAGCATCGATACCAGTTTATCATGGGTAGTTTGTCCGTGATCGGCAATTTTAGTAAATCGTTTCAGCAGATTTAGTTGATAATACCCCAGACCAGTTAGCAATATAATTCCGCCTATGCACGCCGCCATTACATTGCCGGTTCCGGAATATAGAATGGAGTCAATAAGGAGTGCTATAATTACTACACCTTTTATAATAAGGTCCATGTAAATCATGTTTTTGATCATCTGGGCCGTGCTGTGTGATCTTCCGGTTAAGAAGTGTTCAATATTTGAACTGTTGTATTCTGAACCTCCAATCAGGTTTTCTGCCTTGTTCCACATGGTTTTTAATTTTTCTTCGTTCATAACGCTGTTCTTTCTGATTTTGCAACTAACGCTTCCAGCTTTTGCTTAATGCGAACCAGCTTAACGCCTACGTTAGATGTAGTAATTCCAATAATTGTTGCGATCTCATCGTAGCTTTTTTCTTCCAGCCAAAGTAAAATAATGGCCTTGTCAATCCTGTTTAACTTCGAAATAGACTGGTACAACAGTTTTACCTGTTCTATCTCTTCAGTTCGGTCATCGGCTACCTTATCGTTGCCCGAGAGTTGTACGAACCCTGGTATGTCTTTATTTTTACGAATATTGCCGATGGCAGTATTTAAAGCCACCCGGTACATCCAGGTACTAAATTTTGCTTCGTGCCTGAAATTTGGATACGACTTCCATAATTGGAGACATATCTCTTGAAACAGGTCTTCGCGGTCATTGGTATTACTGGCATAAAACATGGTAATTTTATGAATAATCCCCTGGTGTTTTTCGATTAGTTGACTAAATTCTTTTTTACTTGATTTTTGCACTTTGTTTCTTTTGTTTCATTTCGTTAGTAGCAGGCGAATTAAAAAAACTACAAAAAATGTAAAATTTATTTCCTTTTGTTGAAAATACTACATATTCAATAAAAGACTTTCAATTTCGGGGTGATACCAAAATGATTGTTATATTTGTTTTCATCGAAAAAAAGATACAGGCCAAACGTTAGTATGCAGAAAATACGCTTAAACATTTTAGGATTATCGGTAAGTCAAACCCAGTCAGGTGCTTATGCGCTGGTACTGGCAGAAGAAGAGGGAGAGCGCAGGATTCCTATCATTATCGGGCCTGTTGAAGCGCAGGCAATTGCTATTCAGTTGGAGGGATTAAAACCGCCTCGTCCGCTTACACACGATTTAATAAAAAATATGGCACTGGCTTTTGATATTGCTTTGCTGGAAGTATCAATCTATAAGCTGGAAGAAGGCATTTTTTATTCAGAGCTTTTGTGTGAGATGAATGGCAAAGAAATTCGTATTGATTCGCGAACATCGGATGCGGTGGCATTGGCGCTTCGTTTCAGATGCCCGATTTATACCTCGGAAGAAATTTTGCAGAAG
>DASQBW010000537.1:0-2725 GCA_035635015.1 Draconibacterium sp.
CTCCAAAACCCTGCATTTTTAAATGCAGGGTTTTCTATTGTTCGAAATTCCGCGTTGTAATGGAACCACTTTATTTTGCTAAATAATTTTTATTACCTGATAGATCAAAGATTTTGGAGTGGCTTATATAAATGTTTTTAACTTTATGGAGTTGAGCGCATGAGATGAATAAACTGTTGTATGATAATCATCTGAAATACAGAGGCACAAGACATTTTTTATTCTTTGTAGCAACCGTACTGGTTTTTACGGTTATTCTGTATTTACAAACCATCGATATAAGTTTTTGTCAAACTTTTTTTATAACGATGGGCAATGCCATTTTCTTTTTTGGTTATGCCTATATTACCATTTTTGTGCTTATTCCTGAGTTGCTCTTAAAAGCCAGGCCCATCCGGTTTATTGTAGTCTTTTTGCTTGTTGGTACAGGCTTGTCGGCATTAAAGCTGGTTTTTTCCGATTATATTTTTTATGCCTCGATTGCATCTGAGAATGTGCCCCGGAATGGTGGGGTCAACCTGCAAACAATAGTTGTAAATACCAAGGATATGACATTTATTGTTGCCCTGTTTTGTGTAGCAAAGTATGCGAAAGATTATATTTTGGCAGTAAGCTTGCAAACAAAGTTAGAGCAACAACACCGCAAGGCAAAAAATACACTTTTGCAATCGCAATTCGATCCGCACTTCATGTTTAATACCATTAATAACTTGTACGCCCTTTCGTTGTTAAATCCGTTAAAAACCAATGAGGTTATCGGAAGGATGAAAGCTGTTCTTACTTACATCATTGAAAAAAGTTTAAGAGATATTGTTTCACTTGAAGATGAGGTTGTTTTGGTTGAAAATTATCTTGCGTTGGAAAAGCTTAGATATGGAGAGCGTTTGCAGGTAACGTTTAAAACAGAAGGAAACCTTAATTCTGCCATGATACCTCCGATGATACTTTTTTTGTTGGTTGAAAATAGTTTAAGACACGGAAGTAGCTTGGATGCAGGCAGACCATGGATAAACATTATTGTGCAGGTGGTACAGGAAAATATTTCGATTGAGATAGAAAATAGTAAACCCGAAAAAACACATAAAAAAACGAAAGAAATTGAGCGTGGAAGGGGTTACGCAGGTTTAAGAAAACACCTTTCTATTGTGTATAGTTCAGGAGGTTATGATTTAAAATTAAACGATGAAGGCGATCGGTTTAAAGTTCGCCTGCATTTAAAAAAGAACGTTGAGAACAGGTAAATTCCATATTGATCTCAGAATAGTTATTCTGCATGTTATTTTTTGGATGGCATGGATTATTTCGTTTACTTTCATTCAGACCCTGAATGATGGAATCGAAGCTCTGCGTGTATGGTTGATGTATTATATAATAACGTTACCTGTATTTATAGCCCATACCTATTTAATTGCTTATTGGCTAACTCCGGCAACTTTTTTTAAAAGGCGGTATTTTTTGTTCGGATGCGCGATAATAATCCTGTTAATCGTTTTTTCAGTAATTGAATTATTGGTTTCAAATTACTTGGTTTTTAGGTTCTTTGATAGACGCAGAATGTTCGAAGCCGACTTTCTGAACCTCAAAAATATTGTTGTCAGTGGAATAGGAAATCATTATATTATTTTGGTTTTTCTCTCCATAAAAGCTGGTGTGTCGTGGTACCGTGCCGAAAACCGAAAACATGAATTGATACAAAACAACCTGGAAACCGATTTGGAAATATACCGGTATCAGTTACAACCAAAAGTCGTTCTCGAGCTAATTTCTGAGCTAGAAATTGTTACGGCTGCAAAGCCTGATACTGCCCCTGAAATGATCATAAAAATATCGAACTTTCTTAACCATTTTTTATACGAGGGTAAAGAAGAATTAATTTCTCTTGAGCAGGAAGTTAAGTTGCTGGAGGATTTTTTAGACATACATAAACATGCATTGGGCAAAAGATTTATCAGTAATTTTATGGTGAGCGGAAACCTGGCTTTGCATGTTATTCCGCCACTTTTATTGCTACCGTATATTAATTTTGTAATAAAAGTTGCTTATAACTGTAACAAAACCTTCGAAAGTACAGTCATTATAAAAGCGGAGAAGAAATACCTACTGTTTTCGTTCACATTTTGGAGCCAAAATAGTTTTAGTATCGCAGGCACAGAAAACAATAAAATGACACTAGAGCGCTTAAATTATAATTTTCCCGGGAAACATAGGTTGGTGGAGAACATCGAAGATAATTTTAGGGAATTGAGTATAGAAATTTACAACTGAATTGTAACAATACGCCAAATTTTTGTACTATTTGAATAACAGACCGAAAACAGACAGCATTGTTTATTTCGGAATAAACAGAAAACAAAAGCTATTTTACCATGAAAACGAAATGCCTCATTATCGACGATGAGCCGCTCGCGCGCGATCTAATGCGGTCTCATATCGAAAAACTCGATAGTTTTGAAATATGCGCCGAGTGTGGCGATGCAATGAAAGCCCTTCAGGAACTCCATAACTATAAAATCGACCTTATGTTTATGGATATTCAAATGCCCCAAATTACCGGAATTGATTTTTTGAAAACACTTAAGAATCCTCCCAAAGTTATTATTACTACCGCTTTTCGTGAATATGCCCTCGAAGGATTTGAATTGGATGTCGTTGATTTTTTGCTGAAACCAATAACTTTTGAACGTTTCTTAAAGTCGGTAAATAAGTATTATCAATCGGTTAATGA
>DASQBW010000538.1:0-2477 GCA_035635015.1 Draconibacterium sp.
TTTGTAACAGCTTCAACCAATATCGAGAAATCCGGGTTTGAAACTGCGATTTCAACTACTGTTGACGACGAAGTGTCGTCGTTACTTTTTGCGTCTGAATTTAAAGTCAAACCAAAAGTCATTACTGCCACCAGGGCGATCGAAAAAATTTGTTTTACTGTTTTCATGATGTTTAATTTTAAAAATTTATTTCTACTTGTAATCTTCTCATTTCACCCCTCTTTAATTCTCCCCTCGAGGGGAGATGGCGATTGCAATGAGCCAGAGAGGTGATCGGCTCAATTGCAATCCATATGTTTCAAATTATGGGATCAATACTTTATCTATCACATGTACCACTCCGTTGGCTCCCTGCACATCGGCTGCCACCACCTTACTTTGGTTTATCATTACACCCGATGAAAGATCCACGGTAATGTTACTCCCTTCTTTTAAAGTTGCAACTTCTCCATTCATCAGGTCGGTTGACAGTACATTTCCTGAAACCACATGATACAGAAGAATTGGAGTTAACTGCTCAGCAGTAAGATCATCGATTCCTGAAACTCCAAGATCGGCAAACAATGCATCGAAAGCGGCATTTGTTGGAGCAAATACAGTGAACGGTCCTTCGGCACTTAAAGCGTCAACCAAACCGGCTTTTACAACTGCACTCACCAGCGTGCTGAAATTTTCGTTTGCAATGGCAATATTAACTACCGACGGAGGCAAAATAACTTTATCCACCACATGAATCACTCCGTTATCGGCTTCAATATCAGCGGTTGTTACCATTGTGCTTCCGTTGATCATTACTCCGTCGCCAACTTCAATGTAAATCGACAGATTGTTATCGCTGAACGTTGACAGCGTTGGAAAATAACCACTTGCCAAATCGGTTGACATCGCTTTGTTGCCAATTACATGATACAATAAAATATCAGTTAATGTTGCCACCGGAATATCGTCGAGTGAACTGGCTCCCAAATCGGAAAGAAGCGCAGTGAAAGCATCGTTAGTTGGTGCAAAAACCGTCAATTCTGCCTCACTATCCGCAACAGCACCAACCAGGTCCGCTTTCATCAGCGCCTCAACCAGAATCGAAAACTCCGAATTTGCCACAGCAATATCAGCTATGGTATTCGACATTTGCATTTCAGGAACCAAAACAGCATCAATTACATGAATTACACCATTTGTTCCCTGTATATCGGTAGCAACCACTTTAATTGTTCCATTAAGCGTTACGTCTCCGTCAATAGCCACTTCAAATTCTTCTCCCGAGATGGCAGCAACTGTTCCGGCTGAAAGTTCAGTTAAAAGTACATTGTCGCCAACCACGTGGTAAGTCAATATTGAAGTCAAATCTTCAACAGCTACCTCATCCAAACCTGAAATTTCAAGCGCTGCAAAAAGTGCTGCAAATGCATCGTTTGTTGGTGCGAACACGGTAAATGGTCCGTCAGCACTTAACGCTCCGGCTAAATCGGCTTTTACAACGGCACTCACTAACGATGAAAAATTATCGGAGTACGTAGCCAGATCAACAACAGTTGGTGGCAACAACACTTTATCGATAACATGAATCACACCGTTCGAAGCCATCACATCTGCAGCAGTAACATTAGCATTGTTAATCATTACACCGCCATCAACATTTACTAAAAGTGAGAGTGGCGTTTCGTCCGGTGAGTCGGTATTTAAGGTAGCTACTGCACACGACGAAAGATTATTCGAATAAGCCAAATCGCCAACCACATGATATTTTAGAACTGCAGCCAGAGTGGCCGCATCCAAATCATCAAGACTATTTGCTCCCAAGTCTGTTAACAAGGCTGCAAATGCATCATCAGTTGGTGCAAAAACTGTAATACCTTGCTCGCTGCTCAGAAAGTCCGCTAAACCTGCTTTCTGGGCTGCCTCAATCAATACACTAAACGAACCTGCATTCGCAGCTACGTCTACAATAGTTTGTTCCATTTCAGGCTCTGGCATCATATCATCGTCGTCATCATTACAGGCGGTAAATCCTATAACCATAGTCAATAATAAAACCGGTAATATATTAAACCGGATTTTTGTCATCTTAAAAAATTCAATCGTTTTCATAATTCTGATTTTTACTAATTAATAAATGTTTCAGTTTTCGTTCTCTGAAATTGTTTGCTTGTTTTCAATTTTTGTTCAACTATTACTAATACAATATTAAACAGTTTTTGTTCTATTTTGAAATATTTTTATTAAACATTTATATTTTAAAACATCCATACAACAGCATTTACAATGCTTATATCAATTTGTTAATTTTTGTTAATTTTATAATTTATAGCCAAAGCAACATGAATATTTAGATAGAGACGATTAAAAATGGAAGGTAGTTTTGAGGAATTCTTAAAAATGTTCCGAGGTTCTAATTCGGAGTTATTTACCTGATCTTACAATCTGTTTTACCTCAACATTAAATTGAGCCCATGATTAATATGATTTTTGTTAACATT
>DASQBW010000539.1:0-3801 GCA_035635015.1 Draconibacterium sp.
GATTAACTAAAGGGCAATATTCTCCAACTTCGGATCGTGGTTTTGTAAGTAAAACCTCGCCGTATGGAACAGTTGAAGATCCATTTGTGCCCGGACAGCTGGTTGTAGGGGCACGAGGTTCGTTTTATGCCCGCTCAATCGACAATAATCTGAAATTAAGTCAATCGGTATTAAAAGCAGCTGAAAAACACAAAGGTACATCGGTTGTAGAAGTGTTGCAAAACTGTGTGATCTTCAACAACGGAATACACAGCGCCATAACCGATCCAAACCACCGTGCCGACCGACAATTGGTTTTGGAGCACGGTAAACCGATGCTTTTTGGGGCGGAGAATGAAAAAGGTTTGGTGTTTGAAGGTGGCCGTTTAAAAGTTGTTAAGCTTGGCGAAAATGGCATTACCGAGGCTGATATCCTGGTACACGACGCTAAGGAACTTGATCCAACTCTGCATTTGGCTCTTATTAATATGCAACTTCCGGATATGCCTGTCGCTTTTGGCGTTATCCGTGCAGTTCCTGCTCCTGTTTACGATGTGGAAATGGAAGCACAGATCAAACAGTTACAGGAATCACGTAAAGTAAGCTGTGTTGATGAGTTACTGAACTCAGGAAATACCTGGGAAGTTACCGGTAATGGAAATGGATTTGGTAAAAAGTGTAACTAAAGATATTCTTATAATAAATTTAGTAAAGGGCTCTGTAGTTTTACAGGGCCTTTTTTATGAAAGTTATTCACCTAAATAGTGATTATATAGGTTAGAATATACTTTAAATAAAAATGTACCAGGAGAGACATTAAAGCGCGGGAGTGTTTACCTAACATCGTGTGAAAATGAATTTAAGTGCCAGGCGAAAGGAGCAGGTGATATTAAATACGATCTTTTCAGGGTAGTAAAAATCTTTGTTTCAAAATGTAAATCCACCGGCTTTTTCTGGCGATCCCTCAAATGTCTTCACCGGAAACAAAAAAAATCCGTGCAAATTCTTGATTTACACGGATTTTCGTAATTTGACTAAAACTTGTCGTTTTAGGTAAGTGACTCAGCTGGGTCTCGAACTATTTCTTTAAACAGTTTATTATCTGGCTGTTAAAAACAAGGATAAAAGTTCTGTAACAAGTCTGTAACAATTTTTGTGTCATAATATGACTCCTATGTGTCTTACATTTGAATAATAATCAAGATTCTCAATCGTATATCACCATGCCACAGAACACTTAGATTAATCTAAAAATTAGTCTGATATTGAACATCCTGACTAACATTTATTAGAAAATTCATCGTTTTAAACTACAAGAAGTGATCAAGTTTCAATTATATAGTTCGATCAATTTTGTCAATTAGACAATCTTTTTTCTAGTTCCTTTAAATAAATCTCTTTTATTCCTTTAGAATGAACGGGATTTCCTATAGCTATAATATTCTTATTAATGTCTGTCAAAACAGTTTCAAACCCTTTATCTGGATAATTCGGAGCAAGCTGACCCCTCCATTTCGGAGTATGATTTGACTATTTTTCCGATAAAACAAGCTGCCATTTCGGCGGAAGCTGACCCCTTTTTTCAATGTTTTCGTTTCTTCGCGACCCAGTCGTGTACAATTTCGGAGCATGTTGACCCCTTTGGTTTAGTTTTCCGTAATCTTGGCTGGTTACATTTCGGACTAAACTGACCCCTCTCGCAGTTTTGGTTTTTATTCGTGGTTTTTAACCACAATAGCAAAAGAACAGATGGCAGGAAAACCAAAACGTATGGGACAGATAAAACAATTAATCCGACTACACCAGCAGGGCATGGAAAGAAAACCATCGCCCGGGAACTGGGCATGAGCAAGAATACGGTAAAGGCCTACATCCGAAAAATACAGGATAGCCCACTTCCTCCCGAATCGTTACTGGCACCCGATGAGCCGGTACTTGAAGCTAGGTTATTTGCCGGCTCGCCTTCGTACAAAGAACAACAGTATGACAGTATTGCCAACGACCTGGATTACTATGCAAGAGAGTTAAAACGAGTGGGAGTTACCCGCAAAGTACTATGGGAAGAGTATCGCGGGAAGCACCCCAATGGTTACCAGTACACCCAGTTCTGCCACCACCTTGGACAGTATCTAACCAAGAAAAACCCATCGATGGTGTTACAGCACAATCCGGGCGAGAAACTGTTTATCGACTTTGCCGGAAAAACCATTTCGTATGTTGACCGTGAAACGGGCGAAATCATCGAATGCCAGGTGTTTGTGGCTTGTTTGCCGTATTCCGATTATTGCTTTGCGATGGCAGTGCACAGCCAAAATACCGAAGATTTTATCTATGCCTTGCAGTGTTGTTTAAAAGATATTGGAGGAGTGCCGCAGGCTTTAATCCCCGACAACTTAAAAGCAGCTGTTGTTAAAGCCAATAAGTACGAGCCAACGATTAACCGGGTGCTTGAAGACTTTGCCAATCATCATCAAACAACAGTTGTACCTGCCCGGGCAAGAAAACCCAAAGATAAAGCCTTGGTCGAAAATCAGGTAAAACTTATTTACAGCAGGGTGTATGCAAAATTGCGCAACATGCAGTTTTTCGACATCCATTCGTTAAACAAAGCCATTGGCGGAAAAGTAAAACAGCACAACCAAACGCGGATGCAACAGAAGGACTATTGCCGACAGGAAAAGTTTCTTTCTGATGAAAAGCAACTATTGAAGCCCCTGCCCGAAAACGGTTTTGAAATTAAGTATTACAAAGAACTTAAAGTTGCCAAAAACAACCACATTCGCTTAAGTCAGGATAAACATTACTATAGCGTACCCTACACCTTTATTGGTACTTCTGTAAAGGTTATTTACACTCGCTCTATGGTGCGCATTTATGCCAAAGCAGAACAAGTAGCTGTGCACAAACGCAGTTTCAAAACCGGCGGGTACACTACTGTAAAAGAGCACCTGTGCTCTCATCATCAGCACTATCTGGACCGAAGTCCGGATTACTACATGAATAAAGCACGAAAAAAATCAGAATCACTTTATCAGATAATCTATCGAATGTTTCAGCAAGGAAAGTACCCCGAATTGCTTTACCGCAGTTGCGATGGGTTGTTAAGCCTACTAACAAAAGCCGGGGAAGAAGAACTTGACCGAGCCTGCGACATAGCTCTGGAACACGACTATTGCAACTATGGTTTTATTAAAAATATTATTGAAAACAAGATGACAAAACCAAGTGAAGAAACAAATGAAAAATCATTGCCTGCACACGAAAATGTCCGCGGTGCAGGGTGTTTTAAATAATCATATAAATTTTAAAAAATGAACAAATTAGAATCACAGTTAAAAGAGCTGCGCCTGCATGGGATAAGCCAATGCTGGCAATCCCTGAGGGAAACCCGCAGGCACCATGAACTGGAATTGACTGAAGGGCTCGAAATCCTGTTTCAGGCCGAGCACGAGTACCGTATCAACAGCCGTTTTCAGCGATTGCGTAAAAATGCACGCTTTCGGTACCAGGCCTCAATAGAAGAGATAGCGTTTGATGCCTCCAGAGGATTGGACAAAGCACAAATAAGCGAACTTGCAACGGGTGGCTATATTAGCAACGGAGAAGCAATACTTATTACCGGGGCAACAGGCTGCGGGAAAAGTTTCCTGGCCTCGGCACTTGGACACCATGCTTGCTTGCAAGGGAAAAAGGTGGCGTACTACAATGTTCAAAAATTACTGATTAAAACTAAAATGGCAAGGATTGACGGTTCTGTTTACAAATTTTTTGAGCAGCTTTCTAAAACCGATTTATTGATTATGGACGACTTTGGATTAACTC
>DASQBW010000540.1:0-5730 GCA_035635015.1 Draconibacterium sp.
ACCTGATTCTGGTTATGAGTGGCGACAAAAAACACATGCTGGATGCACTTGGCGAGTTGCGCCTTGAAATGGGAAAACAACTTGGCTTGCGCGACAAAAATGTATTTAAACCTTTGTGGGTTGTTGACTTCCCGTTGTTGGAGTGGGACGAAGAAACAGAACGTTTTTACGCGATGCACCATCCGTTCACTTCGCCAAAACCGGAAGATATTGAACTAATGGATACCGATCCGGGAAAAGTGCGTGCCAATGCTTATGACCTCGTAATTAACGGTGTTGAGATTGGCGGTGGTTCGGTTCGTATATTTGATTCGGAATTACAATCGAAAATGTTCAGTTTGCTTGGCTTTACCAAAGAAGAGGCTGAAGCACAGTTTGGCTTCCTGATGAAAGCCTTTAAATACGGTGCACCGCCACATGCCGGAATCGCTTTTGGTTTCGACCGTTTGGTGTCGTTATTTGCCGGACTGGATACCATTCGCGACGTAATTGCTTTCCCGAAAAACAATGCTGGCCGCGATGTAATGATCGATTCGCCTTCAGCAGTAGCCGAAGCGCAGCTTGACGAGCTAAATCTGAAATTGAACCTAAAAGAAAAGAAGTAAATACTGCCACATAAAAATTTTAAAGGAGCTTTCGGGCTCCTTTTTTTTCAAATGGCGTTAAAATTATTTCTCAGCTTTTAAAATAACAATACTTTCTCCTGACTCCAGCAATCCTTCCGAGCTGAACAATCTGATCTTTCCTTTTTCATTCTCGATCAAAATTGGTAATGTCTCTTTCATATCAATTTTGTTCTTATCGATCCATTGTTTGCACGACATTTCGCGCTCAACCGGAACACTGTTTTCCTCTGCTTCATCGAGCTGTATTTTCTGAAACCACTCATCCAGGCTGACCTCCGATGCAAATAAAATATTTGGTTGGTCTGCAATTTCTGATGATCGTGAATTTACTCCGGCAGAAGAAATCGCCACCAAAACCTCGGGCACCAGAAACTTATTTTTGGCTGTTCTTGAAGTTTTCAGGTTGACCTGGTTATTGGGCGTTAGTGCGGCAAATGTTGCGAGGCTGTCGGCCTGTATTTCTTCCCAGGTTTCTTCATCCATAGCGTTTCCGTAGATACTGTTAAACCCGGCTTTCTCAGCTTTTAATGCCAGCTCGCGGTTATTGTCAATGAGGGTAACCGGCTGCTGATCGTTCAAATATTTGGACAGAATAAGGCTTAGCGGATTCACCCCAAGGAAAACAATTCCCCGGCGCTCGTCCATGTATACCAGCTCGCCGCGTTTGCGCAGCCATTTGGTTGTCCAGCTTAAAAGTACTGGAACGGTGAGGGTGGTAAAAATGGCCATAAACACCAGTATGGAGAAAATGGTTTTATCTATGATTCCCATTTCAAGGCCTATCTCGGCAATTATAATCTCCACTGCTCCCCGGCCGTTCATACCTGTTCCGATGGTCAATCCTTCGCGCCAGCCATTTCCCGATGGTAAGTAGAACAAGGCTGTACCAACAATTTTTCCTACTATTGCCAGTGAAGTAACCAGAATAAGCAACCCGAGATCGGTCTGAAAAACCGTAACATCAACAAAAAATCCCGCGGTTACAAAGAAAATTGGCGCCATAAATCCAATGGAAACATCGTAAAAAGCTTTGTGTAATTCCTTCGAAATCGTTTTGGGAAACAAGTTGTCTTTAATAAACAAACCGGCCATAAAGGCTCCCAAAATGCTGTGCATCCCGGCCAGTTCGGCCAATTCGCAATAGCCAAAAGTAACAATCAGAATAAGCGTAAAATAAGCAGTACTATTCTTCATGCCCGAGCGGGTGATGTATTTTCCGAGGCGAGGTAAAAAGAACACTCCAATGGAAATGGTGAGGCCAAAAAATACCAGGATCTTTCCTCCAATTAGCAGCAGTTGCTGAAAATTAACCACATTGGTTTCGGCAAAATTGGTGATGCCTGAAAAGATGACCAGCGCAAGCGTGTCGGAGATGAGTGCACCTGCCATTAATACGTATGCGATACGGGTGTTAAGCAACTTCAAATCGATGAGAATACGGCTTTTGGTGGCCAGCGAAGTTACTCCAATGGCAATGGCTACAAACAGCCCGGCTATGGGTG
This sequence comes from Draconibacterium sp., assembly GCA_035635015.1. Taxonomy (GTDB): domain Bacteria; phylum Bacteroidota; class Bacteroidia; order Bacteroidales; family Prolixibacteraceae; genus Draconibacterium. The sequence continues at coordinate 2,129 of DASQBW010000540.1, forward strand.
TTCCGCCCGACCACACAATGGCAAAATAGCCCAAAACAAAGGGAACAAAAAAGCCACCAACAGCCGCCAGAAGCCCCGCCCACGAAGCTTTTTTCAGGTCGCGGAAATCAATCTCCATCCCGATGTAAACCATCAGCAGGATAATTCCGATTTCGGCAAGCACTTTAACCGTTTCGGAATATTCGAGCCATCCCAGGAGGGCAGGTCCAAGTATTATACCAATCAGTAATTCTCCGAGAATAGCCGGGTAACCTATTTTTCGTATTCCAATACCGCCTAAATATGCTGCGAGTAACACGGCCGAAATATTCAGAATATTGATGTGAAACTCCTCCATAGTACTGTTTTAAAAGTTGCCTACGTTATACAAGATATGAAATTCCATCCAAATTGAATACCTGTAAGTATGAAATAAAATATTAACGTGTTTGCGGCTGTATTAAGGGCATAACAGGGGAGATGTGCTTTTCTCTGATTTGGTTCTATTTCTGTATCAATATTCAAATAATTCAGCTGTCAGATTAGGTTTTTGTCTAACGTTTGACGGTATGGCATCGGCAGGGTTTTTGGAACGCGTTTTTATCCACCGATGAAAATGCTGAAACGGAGACGGAATGCCGAATGAAAACGTATCGCCCCGCTGTGCTATATTGGCTGTTGGGCGTATGTACATTTTAATCATTCAATTTTTCAAATGCCGTTAGAATGCCGTACTAAATAATCAATAAATGTTTGTCTCTCATTATCAATCCAGTTAATTTTGAATAAATTAAAAAAACAATTATGGAACAGCCAGAACTTGGAATCAAAATTAATGAAATCCGAAATCAAAGAAGTATCACTCAAAAGGAACTCTCGGAATCTTGTAACATAGATATTCGAACAATACAAAGAATTGAATCAGGAGATGTCACACCTAGAATATCTACCTTAAAATTAATTGCAAATGCTTTATCATGTAATATGAGTATTTTCAATGGCGATAATCAAGAAAATTCAAATTATATATCGTATAATTCTTTATTAGCATTATTTGTCTTAGGTATAACCTATTTTATTAGTTGGGTTCTTTTTTCTCCAATAATTCCCAAAAATAATTTTTTACTATCGGCTAACTTGTTTATAGGAATCACTTATACAATCACTGGTGTTTTATTTTATTACGGGTTCTATAATCTGGGAAATTTTCATAAGAACAAAATTCTCAAGATATCTTCAATAATCATTATGATATGTATCCCTTTATTTCTAATCACTTTGCTAATTTCATCAAAATACGGCTTTGCAGGACATATCAATAAGTTGATAATTTTATTAATGGGAATTAATAGTGTTATTTTTGGAATAAGTCTTTTAAAAATTAAAAGTCAGTTGATGAATTTATATAAAATTACTGGAGTTCTACAAATCCTAATAGCTCCATTTTTCATAATCCCTTTATCAATCACCCGTATCATAGGTTTCTGGTTTTCTATTCCATATATATTGCTTTTACTTTCTATTGTTTATTTAGAGTTTAAAGAAGTAAAAAATCAAAATCTATCGACAGAAATAGTTTGATACTGGATTTTTGCATTACGGTTAGTACATGTTGTCGTTGCGGATTTCGGAGAGCGTTAGTCCCGACTTGTCGGGATGACGGTCAAGAAAGGAGCATAGGCAACGCACACCACTGCATCCGCAATGCAATTTGCAATTGTTAGCAACCGTAATTTATTCTTGTCCTGATCTTTGTCTCAATATATTTGTCGAGTTCCGCTGAATTGTCAACTCGAATTACTCGTCTTAGTCTATTGTTTTTAAGATTTATGTCCAAAAATTTGTTGCCATTTCTTTGTCTAACTTTCATGGATTTCACCTCATCTAAGGATATTTGACTCCGAACAGACCTTAAAAGCCATGGAACCAGCACCAAAATATTCAATAAACAAATCAGTAGTCCAAACCAAAGAAAAGTCTGGTCTCCAGCCTTATAATATCTCAAAAGTGTCAAGAAACCATAAATTGCCCCAAAGCAAAGAATGGCTGTAAATATCCATTTTTGTTTTTTAGCATCGTCTGTAATGATGATTTTGTCTTCGTTGAACAAAATCTCTCCTTTTTTAAGCTTAAATGTCTGTTTCATGCAGCGTCATATTATGTGCGTTAAGTTACATCCTTTACAAAAGTTAAAGATTAGACTTTACACTAAATTAGTTTCGAGCCTTACTGATTTTTCTTTTGTTCTTAATTCATTTTCATTGAAGTATCCTAAAAATACATTTCTATAAAATACTCTCCAAATTCCATTACCCATTTCCAGAGCAGCAACATATTTCCCGGTTAAAGATGCAGTTAAATATACCCAGTTATATGCTCCCCATCTTATGGAACCATTTTGGGTTACTTTATAAACTTTCATGTCTGGTTCATAGTCGAAACTGTTTATTTTTTCGGGGAATGGGCGGGTTGTAAAATCATGTTTAGAAGCTGGTGTTTCCATGTTTAAAGCTTCGTGAGGGCGTACATGTACTCCTTAACAAAGTGATTTAAGCGCCTTTGTTGAGCTCTTAAATCAAAGGCAGCTGGTTTGGCACATGCGGCCTTTAAATCGCGATGCATGCGTTCGTGTCTTCCGTTTTGTTCGGGGTGTGCCGGGTCTGAAAAAACAGGCATAATCCCAAGCTCAATAAACCAGTAAGATAACCTGGTAAATCGTTGGATTGCGGCTACTGACCCAAAAGGGCTGCCATTGTCTGTATGGATTTGTCTGGGAATGCCAAACTTTCTGAAAACCCTTGTAAACTCTTCTTTTGCTGACTTTAGATTTTCTTTGTAATGTCCTTTGGCTGTAAACACAAATCGGCTTTTTGAGTCGGCAATGGTAAGTGGATGGCAGTACTTTTTATTGCCCATCAGAAACTTCCCTTTGTAATCGGCGCTCCATACTTCATTGCATTGTTTTGGGTCAAAAATAGGGTGGATTGGCTTTACTCTCCGGAGTCGTTTTTGAGGGCAAACCAGGCCATGTTTTTTGAGGATATTATGTACCGTTACAACTGAAGGAATCATGCCTTGTGGATAATCGTTAAACAATAATTTTCTGATTTTCTTTGCTCCCCATAACTTGTGTTTTTCCTTTAATTGAAGGATTCCGTCAATCACTTTTTTATCTGTTTCACGGGGGTGTGCCCCCCTGGGTTTTCTCGATAGTTCTCGTAATCCTTCATAGCCTTCATTTTCAAATCTGTCTATAATTTTATAGGCTGTTGGCCTGGATATTCCAAAGCTTCTACACAGTTCCGTAATTGTGTATTTCCCGGTTCGCCATTCACAAATAAATTCAATTTTTTGTTCCATAATCGTTGTGTCTTTCCAAGGCATGGTCATCTGATTTTTGTTTCAGATTACTACTTAAAAAGTGTAAACGATGTTTCTTTAACTTTGTATACTATGTTTGTTTAACGTACCAAATGCACCCCAACGGTTTGGCTATGTATAGTGCGGGACTTCGAAACGGTTCCCTTTCAAACCCGCACGGAGCCAATTCGTTTATTCCTATTTTCTTTTTTAAGCCAAATCGTCAAAGACGAATTGGCGTTGCCAGCTACGAAGAACTACGG
>DASQBW010000541.1:0-2407 GCA_035635015.1 Draconibacterium sp.
TGAATAAACTGATCTCTCAAAACCTGTCGAAATTCATGATTGATGAAAAACTTCCTGTTCTGGGCGAACCAATGCCAAACGAGGAAAAACAAAAATCAATAGACTGGGAAAAAGACGAGTCCTTTGAATTTGCTTTCGATGTAGCATTGGCTCCCGAGGTGAAAGTATCGCTCGACAAACGCAATAAATATACTTACTACAAAATTGCTGTTTCAGACGATATGATTCAGCAGCAGGTTGACATGGCAGCTTCACAATTGGGACAGAATGTTCCTGTTGACGAAGCAAAGGCAGACAGCACTGTTCGCGGAAACTTTGTTCAGCTTGATGCAGAAGGCAACGAAGTTGAAGGAGGAATTGCTCCTGAAGGTGTACTTTTAGCGGTTGACAAAATCAAAGACGAAGAAGTTAAGAATGCATTCATCGGTTGCAAGAAAGACGACATCATCGTTTTTGATCCGATAAAAGCATTCGAGAATAAACACGAAGCTTCACACATGCTTAACATAAAGCATGAAGAAGCAGAAACTTTGGAAAGCGATTTCAGATACACAGTTACCGAAGTTCTACAGTTCGAAAAAGCTGAACTGAACGAAGAACTGTTTAAAAAACTTTACGGTGAAGAAACTGAAATTAAAACACTTGACGATTTCAAAGCACAAATCAAAAATGACCTCGCCAAAAATCTGGTTTTCTCATCCGACCATAAATTTGCATTAGACACACGAGATGCGTTGGTTGAAAAAATTGCACCGGAACTACCTGAAGCATTTTTGAAGCGTTGGCTAACTGCTGTAAACAAAGAATTAACACAGGAGCAAATCGAGAACGAATTCCCTGCATTTATTCTGGATTTGAAATGGCAATTGATAAAAGACGAGATCGCAAAAGAGAACGAATTGAAAGTTGAAGAAAACGAAGCTGAAGACTTTGCCAAGCAAATGGCGATGGCACAGTTCCAGCAGTACGGAATCAACAATGCACCGGAGGAGCAACTGGAGTCGTTTGCTAAAATGATGCTTGATAAACCTGAAGAAAAAGAGCGCATCTACAAAAAATTGATTGAAGATAAAATTGTAGAAGTAGTGAAAGAAAAAGTTACTGTTCAGGAAGAAGAAATATCGCAGGAAAAATTCAACGAAATGATGCAAGCGAATCAATAGAGCCTGTATTCATCTGAAAATATTTTGCTGAGTGTTTCAGCATGAATCTTTTTTATAACTTTGTGAAACGTAGATAAACGTATTACAAAGTTATTTTTTTACAAGCACTTATAAAATGGACAACAACGAATTTAGAAAATACGCAACTAAGCATGCTGGCATCAGCAGCTTAACCATGGACAGATATACATCGGCATACAGCAATTATATTTCGCCAACAATTATCGAAGAACGTCAGTTAAACGTAGCATCAATGGATGTGTTTTCGCGTTTGATGATGGACCGTATTATTTTCCTTGGCGTGCCAATCGACGATACCGTGGCCAATATTATTCAGGCACAATTGCTGTTCCTCGAGTCGACCGATCCATCGAAAGACATTCAGATCTATTTCAACTCTCCGGGAGGTTCTGTTCATGCCGGTCTAGGAATTTATGATACCATGCAGTACATTTCTGCCGATGTAGCTACAATTTGTACAGGTATGGCAGCATCAATGGCGGCAGTGTTGATGACAGCCGGACAAAAAGGAAAACGTTCTGCATTAACACATTCACGCATAATGATCCACCAACCAATGGGTGGTGCTCAGGGGCAGGCATCAGATATTGAGATCACAGCTCGTGAGATCATGAAGATCAAGAAAGAATTGTACACCATAATTGCCGATCACTCAGGACAATCTTTAGAACAAATTGAAAAAGACTCAGACCGTGACTACTGGATGACCGCACAGGAAGCAGTAGACTATGGTATGATTGATGAAATTTTAGTTAGAAATAACAAATAATGCCAAATAAAGAAAAAATGGATAAGTGTTCGTTCTGCGGACGGGAAAAGAAAGAAGTGAATCTTCTGATAGCGGGGATTGACGGACACATTTGCGACCGTTGTGCCGAGCAGGCTCATTCCATTATCCAGGAAGAGGTGAAAACATCAAGCTCTTTCGATCTGGATGAGATCAAACTGCTTAAGCCAAAAGAGATCAAGGATTTTCTTGATCAATATGTAATTGGCCAGGATCGTGCCAAACGAGTGCTGTCGGTTTCGGTTTACAATCATTATAAACGGTTGACACAGAAAGTTGAAGATGATGAGACCGAAATTGAAAAGTCGAACATTATTCTGGTTGGCGAAACCGGTACCGGAAAGACTTTACTGGCGCGCACCATTGCAAAAATGTTGCATGTTCCGTTTACTATTGTTGATGCAACCGTGCTTACCGAAGCCGGTTATGTTGGCGA
>DASQBW010000542.1:0-3091 GCA_035635015.1 Draconibacterium sp.
ACAACCGGCTGATAATGGCTATACGTACCAAGGCGAAACAAAATCCAAAACGAATTGTATTTGCTGAAGCCAACAGCTTCAGAATACTAAAAGCTGTTCAGTTTGTTATTCGCGAAGGAATTGCCAAACCAATACTGCTGGGCAACAAAGAAAAAATACAGGCACTGATAAAAGAAAACCAACTGGATATTGAAAATGTACCCATCATTGATTTGTACGAATCGGTTAGCGATGAAAAACGCCATCAATTTGCCAAAATACTGTACGAGAAACGTCATCGGAAAGGAATGACCTACAACGAAGCCGTTGAAAAAATGTATAACCGCGATTATTTTGGATCAATGCTGGTTGAAACAGGGGAAGCCGATGCTTTTATTTCCGGATTTTCAAGAAAATATTCGTCGACAATACGCCCTGCCCTGCAGGTGGTAGGTGTAAAACAAGACTTTAATCACATTGCCGGTATGTACATTTTGTTAACCAAAAGAGGCCCTTTATTCCTTGCCGACACAACCGTTAACATGAATCCTACGGCACAAACGCTGGCTGATACAACAATTCTTACTGCCGCCCAGGTACGCAAGTTTAATGTCGATCCGCGAATTGCGTTATTGTCCTATTCCAACTTTGGAGCTTACAAAGGAGAAGGTAGCCCCATTCGGGTAAAAGAAGCAGTTAAACTTTTGCACGAGCAAAATCCCGATCTTATGGTTGACGGTGAAATGCAGGCCAATTATGCACTGAATGGGAAATTACGTTATTCGCGTTATCCGTTTAACAAATTGGGCGATCAGGATGCCAATACCCTTATTTTTCCCAACCTGAGCTCGGGAAATATTACCTACAAAATATTACAGGCACTGGGTCCGTCAGAAGCAATTGGCCCGATACTTATGGGAATGAACAAACCCATACATATCCTTCAGCGCGACAGCACGGTGCGGGAGATCATTAACATGACTGCAATTGCCGTTATTGATGCTCAAGGCAACAGCAATGATGATTAAAAATACAGCTTAAAAAAACGATTGGGAAACAACAATAATATATACAATCCTCACTTTCCTTAAAGTCTAAACACCGGTTTAGGCGATAAACAATTCAGCGGGTGACTAAAAGTTAAAACAACTAGTCACCCGCTGAGTTATTATATCCCGACGAACAAGTTATCGGGATTAAGTCAACGAACAAAATTCAGTGCTCCGTCAGTTGACGGATCCTGAATTTTGAGTTTCAGTAAAAAGGCAAACCTATAAGCCGGGTCCTGTCAATCCTTACATTTATCGTCGGGGCGATAAAGCGGCTTGCCGGTGCTAAAGGATAAAAAGCCGTAACGATTTTATACCTTTTGTTTCGACAATAAAATGAAACCATTCCCAAAAATGTTTTTCTCATAAATAATTGTGATATTGGTACGCATTCGATAGCAACATAAAAAATTACAAACAAATGATAAAACGCACCTTACTCATTCTTCTCGTATTGATGACTCTATTATCAAACACGAGGGCACAACATGTAATGGAAAAACTGGACAGGGCTTTGGTAGCCATTCCGGCAGAACAAAATTCCGTATTTTTAAGCTGGCGTCTGTTAAATTCAGATCCCGAACAGATTGCCTTTAATCTATACAGGAATGGAGAACAGATCAATTCTTCTCCGATAAAAACGACAAACTATACCGATGTCGACGCCAAAGAAGGATCAACCTACGAATTGACAGCAGTGTTAAACGGAGCCGAAAATGAACAGTCGATTGCTTCCTGTAAAGTGTGGCAGGCTCCTTATTGGGAAATTTCTTTGCAAACCCCGCATGGCTACTCCCCCAACGATGCCTCGGTGGGCGATCTTGACGGCGACGGTCATTATGACCTGCTTGTTCACATGACCGGACGAGGTGCTGATAATTCGCATTTAGGTATTACCTCCGAGCCTATTTTCCAAGCCTACAAAATGGACGGCACCCTTCTCTGGACAATCAATCTGGGAAAAAATATTCGCGAAGGAGCCCACTATACCCAGTTTATTGTTTATGACCTTGATGGCGATGGCCGTGCCGAAGTTGCCATGAAAACAGCCGATGGTACCATTGACGGAACAGGAACTGTTATTGGTGATTCAACAGCCGACTGGGTCGACCGGGACCAACAAAGCAGAACATTTGGCAAGATTGTTACCGGCCCGGAATATTTTACCATTTTCGACGGACGGACAGGTGCTGCACTGGCGACGACCGATTATATACCGGCGAGAGGTAACCTGGATGATTGGGGAGGCGTTGGAGGCAACGGTGGTAATGACAATACAGCCAACCGGTCGGATCGATTTTTGGCAACAGTGGCGTACCTCGATGGGGAATTACCCAGTGTGGTGATGTGTCGTGGGTATTATGGAAAATCGGTTTTGGCAGCCTGGGACTGGCGCGAAGGTGAACTGACCCAACGCTGGGTATTTAATAGTGCCGACCCGGGACTGGAACTTTATTCAGGACAGGGGAATCATGGTATCTCGGTCGCCGATGTGGATAACGACGGAAAAGATGAGATTATTTATGGCGCGATGGCGGTTGACGACAATGGTTCCGGAATGTATACAACAGGACTTCGACACGGCGATGCAATGTATGTAACTGATATTGATCCAACCCGGCCGGGACTGGAAGTATGGGGTGTGCATGAAAACGAAGTACCGGTGAAAGGATATGAGAATGGTTTTGGAGAGGCTTTATATGATGCGCGAACAGGAGAAATTATTTTTGGCCATAATCCCGGACAGGATGAAGGTCGTGCCTGCGCTGCCGATATCGATCCTAACTACACGGGCTGCGAACTATGGTCAAATCTTGGCACCTTGTACTCGGCGCAGGGGAAGGAACTAGGCAAGGCTCCCCAAACATGCAATTTTGCAATTTGGTGGGACGGTGACCTGCTGCGTGAATTATTGAACGGCAACAAGATAACCAAATGGGATTGGGAAAACAGAAAAGAACAGCTGCTTTTTACCGATCCGGAGTGCACCTCAAATAACGGAACAAAATCGACTCCCGCACTAAGCGCTGATTTGTGGGGAGATTGGAGAGAAGAAGTGATTT
>DASQBW010000543.1:0-1665 GCA_035635015.1 Draconibacterium sp.
GAGACAGTATTTATTTTATAAACCTAATAAAAATCAATATTTTAAAAATTGGCGTCGCTATTTTTTTATCTGATCTTTAAATTATTGGCTGAAATTCGGTTATTGCTTACAAAGGCATATTCTACTATTGGTAGTTAAAACTCAGCCTTTGCACACTTTTGAAACAACAACCGTTAGCATTTTTATCTCCGTAATTTTGAGAACAATTTATTTCACTACTCCGTTACCAGGTTTTCATTTCAAAGCCACTTTAATCTGCGTAAATGAGTGCGGAGGAAAGGAATAGTCAAAATCTTTCCCGTCAACAGTAACCGACGATACTTTTGGAAGATAGTTATCTTTCTCTTCGTACGAATAACGCATTTCCATATTATCACTGTTTATAGTGCTTACTGTTGCTACACCTCGAAATTCGCCCGTGTCACTAATTATAGTAGTACTGATGGCCTCATTCATATTGCGGTTTACAATATTTATTATTAACGCCTTTTCTTCTTCAGAATAAGAAGAAGAAACATCGAGGTATGGAATTCCCTGGTAAACTTTCCCGTCAAATTTCTCGCAATCAACATAAGTATCCAGCGCCTTACCGTGAACATTGACGGAAAACAATTTAAACATGTAGAAGAATGGCGATTTATAGGTTTCACCATTTGCAGACTGCGATAACAGGCTGGTGAACATCGTATAGTTTGCACGTTTCACAGCATCAGCATTTCGAATAAAGGTATTAAAATGAAGCGCTCCGGCCAGCGTTCCCAGGTGGCCTCCCCGGGGCGCCCACTCGGTAAATGCAATATGAAATGGCTTGTCCATTACATTGTGTCTAACCTTTGCAATCTCAATTTGGTTTTTTGTGGTTGTAATATAGTCGTTTAAATGTTCAGCCCAATCTCCGAGGTAAACATTTGGCGACATGTCGTTCGAGATATCTTCGGTAAGGTAAGCTCCCCAATATCGATGCAAGGCAATGTATTCAACATTTCTCTGTGTAATCAGGCCATCAATTACATCCCAGTTCCATTTTGCCCAGTCGGCTGCTTCACCTTCGTGTACTACCCACGATGAACCCATGGCAATAAAAGTTGGTTGCATGCACGATTCGCAACCACGGTTAACAAAATACATAATGGTTGCAGCATCTTTGGCGTATGTTACATACTCTTGCGAGTTTAAAGCAATAGCTTGCCACGGCTCTCCTTCAACCTCGTTTCCCAGATGCCAGTATTTTACACCATAGGGTTGGGGATGTCCGTTTTCAGCCCTCAAATCGGCATAATAAGAACCCATTGGAGAATTTACATATTCTATCCAGTCTTTGTTGTCCATTAAAGATGCCGTAGAAACATTAATACAAATTGAACTCTCCACTCCCATCTCTTTTGCCAGTTCAAGCCACTCATCGGTTCCAACCCGGTTACGATCTAACACATTCCAGGCAAGTTCCCTTCTTACCGGTCGATCATCCACCGGCCCGATACCATCTTTCCAATCATAGGTTAATGTATAATTTCCCCCTGGCCAACGCATATTTGTAAGTTGCAGTTCTTTCGCCACGTCAATAAAATCAGTTCTAAAACCGTGTTCGTTTGCAAGAGGATGATCAGGATCGTAGAGTAAGCCATCCATGGTATTTCGAATGGGCTCCATAAAAACACCATAAAT
>DASQBW010000544.1:0-8573 GCA_035635015.1 Draconibacterium sp.
ACACCGGCGACGCTGACCAATCAACACTTCAGCAAATTAGAGATAAAATGATTAATTCGTACGGGTACGAGCCGGGTGGATTTGGAAACGTAACAGAAAAACTCGACGGAGAAAAGCTCCTGTTTAAATTAAACTGGCACATCAACAATAATCACAGTTTGATGGTACGCCACCAGTACACCAAAGGCGAAAGTTTCTCACCAAGCACATCAAATTCCGGAAATATTTATTTCGAAAACAGCGGTGTTTATTTCCCTTCAACTACCAATGCTTCAGCGCTTGAACTGAAAAGCCGTTTTTCTGATAACTGGTCGAACAACTTAAAAATTGGATATACAAAAGTTGTTGACGACCGAGGACCTATGGGTGAAAATTTCCCCGGCATTTACATTGAAGATGGAAATGGAGATATACACCTCGGATCGGAAGTATATTCTTCAGGAAACAAACTTGAACAATCGATTCTTACCGTTACCGATAACCTTCAGTTGTACTCAGGAAAACACACATTTACCTTTGGTACACATAACGAGTTCTACTCCATTTACAACATGTTTATGCGAAGGGCTTTTGGATATTATGAATTCGATTCTGTTGAGGACTTTATGAATGAAGATGCATCCTTTTACCGCATTGGGTACTCGTTGGTTGATGATATTCGTGGAGATGGTAGCGCAGCGGCAGCCGATTTTGGAGCTTTCCAGTTAGGGTTCTATGTTCAGGATGAATACCAGGTAAATCGCAATTTAAAATTAACAGCCGGATTACGGGCTGATATTTTCTTTATGAATGACGACCCGTTGGCAAGACCCGGATTTAACGAAACCACAATTCCCGCCCTGGAAGAATATTATGACCTGAAGGGAGCACAGGCAGGGAAAATGCCGTCGGGTAACATTATGTGGTCGCCACGTGTTGGATTTAACTGGGATGTAAATGGAGATAAAACAACACAATTACGTGGTGGCATTGGTATTTTCACATCGCGTATCCCGTTTGTTTGGCCGGCAGGCTCTTATACCAACAACGGGATGATGATTGGTGATTACAAGAAGTACATCGATATTTCTTTCAATCCCGACTGGAAAACACAGGAAGTCGGATCAAAAGATTCGCCAAGCGGCAGTCAGATAGACTTGTATACGAAAGACTTTAAATACCCTCAGGTATTGCGTGGCAACATCGCCATCGACCAAAAACTACCAGGAGGAATAGTTGGAACTTTGGAAGCCATTTACACAAAAACAATTAACAATGTGCTCTGGAAAGATGTTAATGTAAAACCAGCTTTTGGCACTGCCACCGGAACCGGCGACGACCGTCCGTTATATATCACTTATAATAATGGTATTGATCCGGATTACGGTCAGATTATGCTTGGCGACAATACCAACAAAGGTTATTCTTACAACATTACGGCTAATCTTTCAAAAGAATTCAATTGGGGACTTTCTGTAAACCTGGCTTACACCTTTGGCCGGTCAAAGTCAATTTTCGACGGAACCAGTTCGCAGAACTCATCGCAGTGGAACTACCTCGTTTCGAGCCCGGTTCCAAGAAATGAAGCTGAAGTTGGTTACTCAAACTTTGATTTAGGCTCCCGGATTGTTGGAACTTTAGTTTACAGCAAAGAATGGTTAAACCACTTAAAAACTACTGTTTCGTTGTTCTATAACGGACAATCGGGAAGACGTTTTTCATACATTTACAACGATTACAACGGCAACTTTACAAACGAAGCATACGGCGGCCCTCAATTGATTTATGTGCCAAAGGATCAAAACGATATTATTTTGGTGGGCGATAATGTTGATCAGCAATGGGCAGACCTGAATGCATACATTGAACAAGACGATTATTTAAGTACGCGTCGTGGAAAATATGCCGAACGCAATGCGAGCCGATTGCCATGGACAAACATTATTGACATGAAAATTATGCAGGATGTATGGGTAAACGTAGCCGACAGAAGACAAACACTACAGGTTGGATTCGACATTTTTAATCTCGGAAACCTGCTTAATAAAGACTGGGGACAAATGTTCTATGCATCAAACAGCAACATCTCGTTAATTAAATTTGAAGGGAAGTTGGATGACGGAACAACGCCAACATTCTCGTATACAAAGCCAAAACCAAACGAATTTGAGCCTTGGTATCTTGATGATACGGGCTTACAAAGTTCACGTTGGCAGGCACAATTTACGTTGAGATACATCTTCTAGAAAAAAACAGCACAACAATAAAAAGCCGCATTATGCGGCTTTTTTTATGCTTCAAAACCAAACATTTAACCGATACTACTGTTTTTTTTACAGGAATTTATATTTTTGCGCCCTGCTTATTCAGAACAAAAGAGATGGAACAACTTCAAATAAATAAGATGTTGGAAGAGAAGGGTTATATTGAAGAATCAATTGATCCGAACATTAAACTGGTAGAAGAAATTAATCGCCTGAAGAAGGAGAAAAATGCTGTTATACTCAGCCACTTTTACGTTGAAGGTGAGCTACAAGACATAGCTGACTATGTGGGCGACAGCCTTGGACTGGCACAAGCTGCTGCAAATACCGACGCAGAAATGATTGTTTTTGTGGGGGTGCATTTTATGGCCGAAACTGCAAAAATTATAAACCCCGATAAAAAAGTAATCCTACCTGATTTAAAAGCAAGTTGTTCGCTGGCCGAGTCGGCACCTGCCGAAAAATTTGCCGAATTTAAAGAACAATATCCTGACCACAAGGTTATTACCTACATAAACGCAACGGCGGCATTAAAAACAATGACCGATATTGTGTGTACATCGGCCAATGCAAAAAAGATTGTGGAGAGTTTCCCTAAGGATGAAAAACTGATTTTTGCACCCGACAAAAACCTTGGCAATTATATAAACAGCATTACCGGCCGAAACATGGTGTTGTGGGATGGTGCCTGTATGGTGCACGAACAGTACTCGGTAGAAAAAATTATTGACCTGATGGAGGAACACAAGGATGCTGAGTTTATTGCCCATCCCGAGTGTGAAAAACCGGTATTATTGCTGGCAAAACACATTGGTTCAACCACATCGTTACTCAATTACGTACAAGAAAGCGATGCGAAGAAATTCATCGTAGCAACCGAAAGTGGCATTTTACACCAAATGGTTAAAGCCTGCCCCGATAAAATATTTATTCCCGCACCTTCGATTGACTCCACCTGCGGATGCAATGATTGCGAATACATGAAATTAAACAGCCTGCAAAAACTTTACGTTTGTTTAAAACACGAACTTCCGGAGGTAACACTTCCGAAAGACGTCATTGAAAAAGCAAAAATTCCGATTCAGCGAATGCTTGAAATTTCAAAATAAGCTTCGCCAATTCATTGTTATAGTAAAAATTATTTTGCCTTTATAAGCTAACTCAGGCATCAAGACTGCAAAAAGTCAAAACAAAATTGTTTAGAATTCGTTTAAATAGTCTTGGTAGGTTTAAAATAAACTACCGTTATTTAATAAAATTCATATGCAGGCAATTACAACCGAGTTGAGCTCGGTTCTCAAAAAAAACCAACCCGAACAGATCCCATTTTCTCAATTTTTGGAAAATCTGAAGGAAAAGATGAACCAAGTGTTTCATGTTCGTGCAAATATCGACCAGTTAAGTTTAAAGCGAGGTGTACCTCCCTTTGTTATGCGCGAGATAATGTCGGTGAATCCGTTATCTGTTGGAATACCCACACAATATGGCGGCAGAGGAGGAATAATGAAAGAAAACATAGGCTTGTTGGCCACAGCATCGTACGAATCGTTGGCACTGTCACTAACATTTGGCATTAATTCAGCGTTGTTTCTTCAGCCCTTTGGCAAGTTTGGACAGAATGAGGTTAAGCCACAGGTTTTCGATCGCTTTTTAAACGAAAAAGCCATGGGAGGTTTAATGATCACCGAACCGGATTATGGCAGCGATGCACTAAACATGCAAACGTCTTATACACAGTCGGATTCAACATTCCATTTAAAAGGTAAAAAGCACTGGGCCGGGTTAACTGGTTGGGCTGATTACTGGTTGCTTTCGGCCCGTCAGCAGTCGAAATCAGACAAATTGCAACGCGACATTGACTTTTTTCTTTGCGATGTAAATGCTCCCCGACAAAACATAGTGGTAGAAGAATTTTTTGAAAACCTCGGCTTATATGCCATTCCTTATGGTCGAAACCGAATTGATGTTAAGGTGCCACAAACTCATAAATTAATTCCTGAAACAACTGGCGTTAAAATGATGCTCGACCTTTTACATCGTAGCCGGATGCAGTTCCCGGGAATGGGCATGGGATTTATTCAACGTATGCTCGACGAGGCATTAAGTCATTGTAAACAAAGAATGGTTGGCGGTAAAAGCCTTTTTCAGTACGACCGTGTTCAACATCGTTTGTCAAAATTACAAGCTTCGTACACCATCTGCTCAGCAATGTGCGCCAACAGCAGCGAGAAAGCCGGGCTGGATGTAGATCTGTCGGGACAGGGAATGGAAGCCAATGCCGTAAAAAGTGTAATTACAGATTTAATGCAGGAAGCTGCACAGTCGGTGGTTCAGCTGGTAGGAGCAAAAGCCTATAAACTTAATCATATTGCCGGGCGGGGAACAGCCGACAGCCGGCCGTTCCAAATCTTTGAAGGATCAAACGATATTCTATATGCTCAAATCTCGGAAGCCCTGGTAAAAATGATGAAACGTAGCAAGGAGAATAACCTCTTTCAGTTTCTGAAGGGATTTAATCTGACAGATAAAGCCGTTCACTTTGTTAAAAAACAGACCGACTTTAACCTCGATCTTCAGATAAAACAACGTAAACTGGTTGAAATGGGCAAGATTATTGGCCGGGTAATTTCACTGAATCAGGTTTTAGATCTGGCAGATAAAGGATTTAAAAAAGAGCTGATAGATGGTAGTGTTACTTTTCTGCAACAGGAAATCAATAAACTGTTATCGTCATTTCATTTTAAAAACAGCAAAAAGGTTGTTGAGGGTTATGAGGAGAACAGTTCGTGGATGAACTTTGTAGCGGGCTAACTTTTTGTGATAACCTCCATACAGTTCTTCTAACAGAACAATATCAGAAGGGAATTAACAAAAGGCCATTTCACTTAAATCAGCCGATTGAAGAACTCTGCAAATCCGGCCGCATGTTGCGGTATCAACATTCTAATTATGTGTTAATTGTAAAACCAATTGGACGGAATCATTGAACAACCAAATCAGCAAGATTTCGTAAAGACATACATAGATCAAAAAATTTAATCATTATGAAAACAACAGTATTTATTGTATGTGTCATCATTTTTGCGAAATTTCTCGCATTCAACTCCTCGGCACAAGAGCAACCTGCAATGCCCGAAACCTTTTATATTATTGAAGAGTTTGTCGCTCCACCTGACCTTCAGGCTTTTTCCGAAACACAACAAAAAGCCGTTGACATGTGGAATGAACTAGCATTCGAATTTCCGGTATATACTTACCAAACAGCTGAAAACTCCTTTTACTGGGTGCTTCCCATCGAAAATTTTGCCGGGATTGATGCCTTGTACCAACAAGTAGGAGTATTAACCGCTGAGATGAAAGAAAGCGGCTTTGACGCGGAAAAAGAATTCAAGGATCTTTCAACATCCCGATCAATGATAATTCACTGGATGGAAGAGCTTTCCTATCATCCAAACGGAAACACAGGGCAAGCGGCGGACAAACCCTTTTGCGAATGGACATTTATTTCGTTACGTGCCGGCCACGAAGCCGAAGCTGCTGATGTTGTACAGAAATACATTGAATTTTACAACAGTATTGAAGAAGATGAGTCATGGGACGTATACAACGTGTCCATTGGCTCCGATTTGCCCATGTGGGTGCTGATGTTTACGGCGGAAAGTGAATTGGCTATGCGTGAGCAAGAAAAATTACTGGGAGACAAATACAAAGCTGACTTTGAGAAATTGTGGAATGAATTCAGTGTACATATCCGGAAATATGAAATCCAGAAAGGTTGGTTCCTACCCAAATGGTCGATGAATACTGAACAATAAAACAAGTGCCTGCAGACGAGTTGGTCAGGTTAATCCCCAACTGTTTTTTCTGACTGAATCCACTATTTTTCAGGGAAATGTTACGATAGAATCTGTAGCTACCACATTCTGCACCAATATATTCTGCTGCGAAATCTCTATTGCCCGCAAAAGGGTTTTATCGATTTGTTTAATTATTGGATAAAAACCTTCTTCCCCAATTATATTTCGGGCAATGTAAGCTTTCACCTGTGTATTTATTATGCGTCCCGATTCTTTTAATCCTTCAGCATCCTTTTTAACGCCTTTCTCTTCGGCATAAGCTACAAATTCAGTTAATGCATCATGTTTCTCCAGGTAATCATCAAACTCATCAGCATCCGTCAGTACGGATAGTTCTTCGCGATGTGAATCAGCATAAGCATAAGCAAACGAATAGATCAATCCTTTGCGGTAAATCAGATCAAAATAATGTGAATCTCCGGTTGTGTCTACGGGGACAAAAAAGTCGGGCATAATACCACCGCCGCCATAAACAATTCTGCCACCTTTGGTTTCGTAACGTAACGAATCAGCAAAATGAATGCTGTCGGCCACTAATTGCTCCATGTTATGGAAACGTTCGTAAATATGATTGTAATATTCTTCATTTCCGTCTTCGTACGAACTCTGAATACAACGCCCGCTTGGCGTGTAAAAACGTGCCACAGTTAATCTCAGAGCAGAACCATCCGTTAGCGGGATTTGTTCCTGCACCAATCCTTTACCAAACGATCGGCGGCCAATTACAATTCCCCTATCGTTATCCTGCATAGCACCGGCAAATATTTCGCTGGCCGATGCCGAAAACTCATCGATCATTACATAAACATCAATATCAGAAAAGGAATTTTTAGCTGATGCATTATACGTTCTGCGCGGCTGGTTAATACCTTCTGTATACAAAATTGGTTCGCCTTTATCTAAAAACTCATCCACTATTTGCAGCACACCAACCAATGAACCACCTGGATTATTCCGTAAATCGATTATTACTTTTTGTGCCCCTGCATTTTTTAATTTCATCATGCCCTGCATAAACTCATCGTAGGTAGTATTGGCAAAGCGGTTTATCTTGATAAATCCTGTAACATCATCAATCATGTACGATACATCAACACTGTATAGCGGAATGTCTCCACGCGTAATCTCAAATTCCAATTCCTCATCATTATTGTTTCGTACAACACCCACTACAACTTTCGAATTTTTTTCGCCACGTAGCAAGTTAAGTACAGTTTGGTTTTTTACATCAATTCCGGCTATTATCGAATCGTTTACGCGAACAATCCTGTCGCCGGGTAATATACCTACCTGACTTGACGGGCCTCCGGGTATCACTTCAATAACACGTACCGTGTCTTCCTGAATAGAAAACTGAACACCAACTCCCGAGAAATTTCCACTCATCTCTTCCTGGACTTCCTGCATGTTCCTCGCCGGAATATAACTGGTGTGAGGATCAAGCTTTTTCAAAATCTCAGGTATCGTTTCCTCAATAATCTCGCTTGTATTCACACTGTCAACATAACCTTTGTCGATAAGATTAAGTATTGTGGACACTTTGTTGGCTTGTGTATAACCAAAATTGGTTAAAGCCGGGGTAGTATTTTTATTCAGCATATTCCCGATCAGGATTCCGATGGCAACAGCCATGGCAATAATTACGGGCAATACTATTTTTGTTTTCTTGTTCATAATCTGTTTCTGAAATATAAAAACGACTACAGGTCAGCTTTTATCTTCTTTTTTAAAGTTCAACATCCACACTTAGAGTGGCAAAATTAGTTTCCAACCTGTACCACTTCAATATCAGCACGTTTCAGAAGATTTATTCCGTCTTCAAGCCGGTAATTTTCGGTAAAAACCACACGTTTTATCCCTGACTGAATGATCAGTTTTGAGCACTCTAAACAAGGAGAAGATGTAACATATAATGTAGCACCATCGCTGCTGTTACCCGATTTGGCAACTTTTGTAATTGCATTTGCTTCGGCGTGCAGTACATAAGGTTTTGTCTTGTTGTCTTCGTCTTCGCATATATTTTCAAATCCCGATGGTGTGCCATTGTAACCATCCGAAATGATCATTTTATCTTTAACAATTAATGCACCTACCTGACGGCGCTTACAATACGAGTTTTGTGCCCATATATCTGCCATTTTCAGATAACGCTGGTCGAGTAGCAATTGTTTTTCGTCTTTACACATAAATCATTTATTTACTTGAATGGGTATGCTTTTTCAGCAGCGATTACAAAAGTAACACTGATTTCCAATAAATACCCCAAATGGGAGATGAATGGGGTGTTTATAATTGATTTTAAGAATTTCTAAAGATTACACCGAAGTTCCGGAGTAAACTACCACCACCAAAGGTGGTGGCTTTCTTGAGCCGCTGCCTCTAAAAGAGGCGGTAATCTTGACTTTCGTCTTCGCGTTTCTTTTCCTCTTTTTCTTGATGCTGAATGTAACGCCGGATTAGGTCTTCATCAACA
>DASQBW010000545.1:0-3679 GCA_035635015.1 Draconibacterium sp.
GTTGACATTAATTCATTTCGATGTTACTTTACTTCCTCTGGCCGCAACTACTGCCGACGAACTGGCAATAGTGCTGGCACAAGCCAATGGCGAAAAGGGAATCGACCACCAGGTAAAAATTACCCGCGACCGCGCCTACACCTATATGCAACAGGCTGCCGACGAAATTAAAAACTGCGGCCGCTATGTGCCAGTGTTTTTGCCTTGGTTGGTCACCGCCAATCCGTCATTGACGGATATCGGATTAAAAAAAGATGTTTAATGAAAAGCAGGCTTGGCTCAGTGGCAGCTTGACAGTGATGACTATCAAAATCCCGCACTCCACTTGGTGTGCCGGGAAGCAATGATTCGGCATAATAAAGTTCATAACATGCTGTAATTAAGATGGTGGAATCTGTCGGTTGAGGGATGAACCACCGATGTCGCCTTACAGGAGGGGGCATCAAACCACCTAAAGGTGCTGTATTTAAGAGGTATGGTACTGAGCGTTTAGGAAAAGGCTTTACCACGAGTAAAGTCAGGTATGGACAAAGGAGATGAACTAACCGTAACCGCTGAAGAGGTGTCGGGAAGGGGTAACATTCTGTAAAAAGCTGTAGAGCATGTTATGCAGTGATAAGCACAGCGGAAACCTGTTTACTGGCTGTGCGGCAGGCGTCATGACCTTTATCCGGGCTAAATTACGGAACTCGGGAACCAGTCACATTGATGTTAAGCGGAAGGCACAACAGGTACACCCTGAAGGCCGAATAGCAATTCGATGTACTTGGGCGGACTAACCCGTAGTAGTGTTGAAGTTCCTGTAATGGGAATGGAGCAAAGGGGTTAGCTAATATTTGTTTCATTTTGCCAACTTTTCGGAGAATGAGCTTATCTTTGAAACAGATGTTAGAAGAGCCGTATGACGGGAGACTGTCACGTACGGTTCTGAGAGAGGCTTAGGGTGAAACTCCCTTTGCCTACTCGACTACCAACCGTTAGGTGCAAGCATAAAAGCAACTAAACTGGCTAAAAAAATCAGCTAACATGAAACTTTAATTAACTAATCATGAAAACAAAAAACCTATTTATCCTAATTGCCTTGCTAATTGGAATGTCAAATTGTAAAAAAGAAGAATTTTTACCACAGAGCATAAATTTTTTTAGCGATGAGCAACTTTCAAATGTCATTGTAGAATATGAAGAGATTGTAAGTTATGATTCATTAAATTATATTTTCACAATTGAAGATGAGGCATGGGAACGTATTGATAAAGAAATAAAACAAGCACAACCAGCAAATAGTTTTAACCTTTTTATTGCTCTTGATGATGAGCGAATTTACAAAGCAAATTATATCCCAATGTATTATTCATTTACCATCACGGACATAATTGCTTTTTTTTTAGAAAAGCCAAATTATATTCATATAAAACTTGGTTATCCTCCAGGTACTATCCCTGAGAGCATATTTACTGGAGAAGATTTAAGAAACGATATCAGACTGATTGAACAACTAAAAAAAGACAATAAATTAATTAAAAATTAAATGCCAGCGGTGGAGTAATCCTATTACAGTTCTAATAAATCATTGATAATTATAAGAGAAAACCAGAACACTTAAAATTTTAGATTATGAGAACGATAATATTCATTTTACTAATTCTATTATTTGCCTCATGCAATAAGAAAGACGAAGAGCCTGTAAATGAAAAACCTCCACCAAAAGTTTATATGAAAGAAATGATTGAGCCCGATACTTCAAATATCTATCAGGGGGAGTATTATATACGTGCAGACTTTAAAGAAACTGCTTCGTCTGAAAGTAAGGAATTAGTTTTTGCTGAAACAACTCAGAATATGTGGATGTGGTGGTCTCCATCACAGCCGAGCCTTGGAATGTCATCTCAAGGAGTGAATTTTTCGGATTCTGAAACAGATGAGCGTCTCAGTGTAATGTTCTATTTTAACATTGAAACAGATACCCTGTTTACCTTGGCTTATGCTGATTATCAGTGGGCTAATCCATGGAGGAATAAAGCAGGGATGAATATAGAGTATATGGTTCCTGTGCCTTATCATTCAAGTACTTACCTCTATATGGGTGGATATTCGAGTGATAATTACTGTCAAATTTCATACATCGGAAGTGACCGAATTAATGGAAGTTTTCATACAACCTGGTGCGAATGCTGTGGTGGCTCGAAGACTTTTGATGTTTATGGTGATTTTTCAATCCCCTTAATTAATGCTTCAGTTTATCTAACGCCTTGAATATTTTATAAAATGTAATCATACTATAATCCTCCGCTGGCGCGATTTTGTAAATCGTGCCTCAGCGGTAACAGGTCCAACGGACCAACACGTTATAGAGTAGTCAGTGAAGGCTACCGTTAAATTGCCGCCCAAATATCCCATCTTTAAATTCTATACCGCAAAGAAAAAAAGCTTGTTACAGTTTTGTAATAGTATTACATCGAAAAAATAGATTCTGTAACACAGCTGTTTAGGGTGTGCTGTACGAAATAATTTAATCGTTTTGTAATAATTTTGTAATTCTGGTGTAATCGTGTTGCTGCACTTTTGCCCATGTAAAAAACAGACAAAATTCAATCTTAAGTTATAAATGAAAAAAATGTTTTTGCTGTTGTTTCTGGTTCAAGGAATCGTAATGACAGGATTTAGTCAGGAAAAAACCGAAGAGTTTAAACCAAATGGGAAACCACTCGCTTTGATTTTCGCAGATTTTAATAGTGTTTTTAACGATGGTGAAACGAGCAAATCGTTTAACATCACCAGGGCTTATCTGGGCTACGAATACAACTTTAGCGAACAGATTTATGCAAAAGTAGTACTTGATGTAGGTGATCCAAAAATAGGTGCATTTGATCGTGTAGCCTACCTGAAAAACGCTTATATACAGTATTCAACAGGAAATTTGAAAGCTTACTTTGGATTAATTTCAACAACTCAGTTTAAAACATCTGAAAAGATTTGGGGATACCGTTATATCGAAAAATCATTTCAGGATGCTTATAAATTTAACTCGAGTGCCGATTACGGATTGAATCTCGTTTATGAATTCTCTGATGTTATTAGCGCCGATTTTTCGGTTATCAACGGAGAAGGATACAAGGTATTGCAAAACGACGATTATCTGAGAACTGGTTTGGGGATTACAGTTAACCCGGTTAAAGATATTACTGCGCGTGTGTTTGCCGATAATATGGGAGATGACGTTAAGCAACAGTCGCTGGCTACTTTTCTGGCTTACACCGGAGAGAAGTTAACTGTTGGTGCCGAATACAACTATCAGAAGAACATGGGAATGGAAGATGGACACGATATTTTAGGTACATCCATTTATGCGACGTTTAAACCGTCTGATCAAGTGAAAATCTTTGGTCGTTTCGATGACCTGGGATCGGAAACACTGGATGGTGAAGATGATCCTTGGCAATTGAGTAAAGATGGACAACTTTTTATGGCTGGTGTTGAATACAGCCCGATTAAAGGCGTGAAAGTAGCACCTAACTACCGGTTGTGGAATGCTGCGGATGATGCCATTGAAAACACTTCTTACCTGTACCTGAACCTGGAAATAAAGTTCTAAACAATCGGAAAACAGAAAACTGGAAATTTTAAAAATATAGAAATGAAAAACTTAGCACTACTGATTTTAACAGTATTTATTCTGGGA
>DASQBW010000546.1:0-3901 GCA_035635015.1 Draconibacterium sp.
GAAGAAGAGCTTGTTGAGAAGTTAAAAACAGTTTTGCAAGATATTGCTGGCGAAGAAGTGGTTTGTGCTGAAAATGAGCTTCAGAAGCTGCTGTCAAAGAACGAAATTGATCATCAAAATTACGAGAACAAGCAACAAGCAATTGAGGCCGGAATAACATCCTGCGAGTTTTTAATTGCCCACACCGGATCGGTAATGGTAAGTTCGGCTTTACAAGGGGGAAGACAACTATCGGTTTATCCGTCGCAACACATTGTTATTGCAAAAAAAGACCAGCTTGTGGACTACCTTCATACAGCTTATGATAAAATACAGGAGAAATACACGGACCAGCTACCTTCGCAAATTACTATAATAACAGGGCCAAGCCGAACTGCCGATATAGAAAAAACACTGGTTATGGGTGCCCATGGACCGCGGGAACTGCATGTGTTTCTTTATTAGCTTTACACTATTTAACTGCTTACAATTCAGATTTTGTTAACTTTGCGGCATGAAACGAGGTTGGGAAGAAATTAACGTTGAGGCTGGCTGGGAAAAAGCCGGTATTGCTAATAAACTTCTTACAATTACAGGCATAAAAATCATGGTCATTAAACCACTTGATACCAGGTGCCAAAATTCTGGCGGATTAAATTTTTTGGCCGTTACCGAATTCAGTGCCAAAGCCACTAACCTAATCAAAGATTTAAAAAGTGAGTAATATCTTAAAACGCTCTTTAACTGGAATTGCTTACATAGCCATTATGCTTGGAGGCACGTTGCTCCATCCTATTGTTTTTGCAGTGGTTTTTGCAACTGTTCTGTTTTTTACCCAATACGAATTTTATGCGATGGTTGAGAAAGCCGGTCATCGCCCGTCACGGATTATCGGAAGTGCTTTTGGGGTATTGTTTTTCCTGGTTTGTTTTGGCATGTCGAACAACTTCCTGCCCAGTATTTTTGGTTTCAGTTTCATTCCGATTGTGGTAATTCTGCTTATAGTAGAAATTTTCAGAAGCGATACAAACACGCTTGAAAACGGAGGATTTAGTACACTTGGATTTGCTTACATTGCCCTTCCTTTTTGCCTGATGAACTTTGTAGTTCATACATCGGCCAGTGGCGAAAACTCTTTTTACCCCTGGATTATGGTTGGCGTGTTTTTTATTTTATGGATGAACGATTCGGCAGCATACTTGGTAGGAACAGCTTTTGGCAAACACAAAATGTGCAAAAATATTTCTCCGGCAAAATCATGGGAAGGTCTCATTGGAGGCGCTATTTTTGCCATTTGTATGGGCCTTTTAAATGCTGTACTGTTTCAGGCCATAAGCATGATTAGCTGGATTGTAATTACCATACTAACCGTAACTTTCGGAACCCTTGGCGACTTGTTCGAATCTAAAATAAAACGGGAAATAGATGTAAAAGATTCGGGTAATATATTGCCCGGGCATGGTGGTTTCTTAGACAGACTGGACAGTCTGCTTTTTGTTATCCCTGCAATTTTTATCTGGCTCATTTTTTCAGGAAATATTTAAGCGCAAGTTATAAATGAGAAGAATTATACAACAACTACCCAATTTTATAACTACCCTCAACCTGTTATCCGGAGTTATAGCAACCATGTTTGCCATTGACGGGCATTTAATCTGGGCGGGTATCTTTATTTGTGCTGCTTCGGTATTTGATTTTGCCGACGGATTGGCTGCCAGAGCCCTTAATGCCTATTCCGAAATAGGAAAACAACTTGACTCCTTGTCCGATCTTGTATCATTTGGCGTAGCCCCCGGAGCCATCCTGTTCACTTTACTTGAGTTCTCGTTATTTGGCATCAATCAACCTATTTACGAAATTAGCGGTAACTGGCACCAATGGCTTATCTTATTTTCAGCGTTTTTAGTTCCGGTTTTTGGTGCGATCCGACTGGCTAAGTTCAATGTTTTTTTAAGCGATGAACCTTTTTTCAGAGGATTACCTATCCCTTCAAACGGAATTTTCTGGGCTTCGCTGGGATTAATGCTCGAATTCCCAAAATATCAACAGTATTTAGAACATATTTATTCCACTAAAAACCTGGTGGTACTTGGAGTTTTTATGTCGGGGATGATGGTAATTAACCTGCCGATGTTCTCATTAAAAGTAAAAAACCTGCGGTTTAAAGGAAACTGGTACCGTTACCTGTTCCTCTCATTATCAGCCGTTTTGCTCATTGTTTTTAATGTGTACGGTTTGGCGTTGATAATTTTACTTTACATTATTCTGAATGTGATTTTTTACCTGTTTAAAGTACAGTTTTAAACTGAAGCGAACAGTCCAATCCGTGTCTGGTTGTATCCTTTTTCACACGATTCCTTACTATAATCGTTTCCCAAAAGACTTTGAAAACAGGCAAAAGAAAAGCCTCTGAAAACGGAAGAAAATATTTTCCCGAGGGAAAGATTAATAATACGCCATGACAAATTGACTTCCGAAACCAGAGGCTAATATCTTAAACTTATTAATTAAATTCAGTTAAGATTCGTACTTGTTTTATAGTTAACAACAAAGCGAGAAAGTTGTTTTGTTAATCTTATAATTAATTGAAAAGGAACCTATTTCAAGGGTGCAGCAAATTTTAATACATCAGCGTCGTTAATTTCTTTACCCCCAAGAATTATCAGTCGTTCAATTACATTCCTGAATTCGCGGATGTTACCGGTCCAGGTTATTTTTTGCAACTCATTAATGGCATTCTCTGTTATTGTTTTTTCCTGCATGCCATATTCGCTGCATATTTGTTTCAGAAAATAATCCGCTAACATTGGTATATCATCGAGCCGTTGGTTAAGCGTTGGTACATGAATAAGAATTACACTCAAACGATGGTACAAATCTTCCCGAAATTTATTTTGACCAATTTCTTCTGCCAGGTTTTTATTGGTTGCAGCCACAACACGTACATCAACTTTTATATGTTTATCTCCGCCTACACGGCTGATAATACTTTCCTGCAATGCGCGTAAAACTTTGGCCTGCGCCGAAAGACTCATATCGCCAATTTCATCCAGAAAAAGTGTTCCGCCGTTGGCTTGCTCAAATTTTCCTTTGCGCTGTTTTACTGCCGAAGTAAACGCTCCTTTTTCATGTCCGAATAACTCACTTTCAATTAACTCTGAAGGAATTGCCGCACAGTTTACTTCAACAAACGGGCCGGCAGAACGGTTACTTTGGTCGTGAATTCGACGGGCTACCAACTCTTTGCCAGAGCCGTTGGCACCGGTAATTAAAATCCTTGCATCGGTTGAAGCCACACGGTCGGCCATTTCAATTACCTCGGTAATGGCTTGCGACTCGCCAATGATTTCAAATTTCTTATTAACCTTTTTCTTCAGAATTTTAGTTTCAGTAACCAAGGTTGATTTATCCATAGCGTTGCGGATGGTAATCAACAAGCGATTCAGATCCAACGGCTTCTCGATATAATCAAAAGCACCTTTCTTTATCGAATCAACAGCGGTATCTATATTTCCGTGTCCCGAGATCATTACAATCGGTGTGTCGGGTGCTAAAACAACGAGCCGTTCCAAAACTTCAATGCCATCCAGTCCCGGCATTTTTATATCACAAAGTACAATGTCGTACTCGGCCGAACGAATTTTCTCAATTCCTTTTGTTCCATCTTCTGCCAGATCTACTTCATATTTCTCGTATTCAAGAATATCTTTCAGCGTGTTCCGAATACTTCTCTCATCATCTATTACCAGGATCTTTGACATGCGTTTCTATTTTAATTTCGAATATAACAATAATTACATCAGAACGCTTTACAAAAATGATTCCAATAAAATATCGTTGCGTATTTACTTATCAACCTGCTGACACTTCTCCAGTGATAGCCTCACTTTGAGTGAGAGCATTACCAAAAGTAGCCTAATTT
>DASQBW010000547.1:0-1629 GCA_035635015.1 Draconibacterium sp.
GAAAAAATTGATAATAGTAACCTTTGAATCATCGCACAAATTTTTTGTAAAGTAAAAAGTTTCTTCGTTCAATACTCGTGGTTTATAAAGAAAATTGTGGCAAATGATTGAAACCCTATTTTAAGTGCCCGGTGCATTCAGTAAGTAATTCTTTAAACTTGATGTTTTCCGGGTAGTTTTTGTGCAACCACCTAAAATAATTGATCGCATTTTCAGGATTGTTTTCGTATTTCAACCACGTTGTTCCCAGAAAATAGGCAACCAGTGTTTTTGTTATCCGGTTTTCCGATGCATATAAGTTTGTCATTTTTTCGAGCGCTTCGTCGCAGTTTTCTTTTTTGTCGGCAACAAAAAACGATTTCAAATAATTGTCGAAATACAGAAATAATGCTGAATATAGATCATACAGTTCCTGCTGTTCGGGCGATAATCTTTCGTTGGTTTTTAAAGTGTTGAATAAATCCTTTGTTTGCTGCCGGGTTGAAATGGCTTTTAAGAGTTTAAAACGTTTAAGTTCGTATCGCAATTGATACGATAATGTAACCAGACGAATGGCCTGCTGAGTTGATGATGTGGGATTTGTTGGTGAAAACTGTTGTAAGTCGGTTTCAAAAGTTTGGTAATCGGGATTGTTGGTGCCGGTAACATTCTTCCAGTAACTCATATCTACAGCAAGCACGGCATAAAAAACAGAGTCGATATTACTTTTATTGGCCTGAAGCATTTCTTCTGCCTGCTCGTAATGCTGGTTGTACATTTCATTAAAAATATGCTCAACAATGCTGTCTTGTACCGATGCAAACACCTGGCTGGGAAGAAGGAAAAAAAAGAGAATGGAACAATAGCGCATCTTTTCAATCGGGTTGATATTCAAACAGCATTCCGTAATGCGGGATGCCATCTTCAAGGTATTCGTCGGTTATTATCTTAAATCCAAGGTCTTCGTAAAATTTACGCAGGTATTTTTGGGCGCTAATCTTTATTTTCCCGGCATTCCAGTTTCTTTTGATGTAAGCTTTGGCCTCTTCCATCATCTGAAATCCCAGACCTGCTCCGCGTTCCGATTCTTTTACTACAACACGTCCGATGGAGTAATCGTTAAATCGTGTTCCTGGTTTTAGCAGGCGTGAATAAGCAACAATTTGCCCGTCTTTTTCCAAAAATTGGTGGATTGCATTTTTATCCAATCCATCCAAATCGTTGTAAACACAATTCTGTTCCACCACAAAAATTTCTGCCCGAAGTTGAAGAATGTTGTATAATTCGGATGTTGTTAATTCTTTGAAATGTTTGAATGTAAACGTCATAATAAGTTTTGGAGCAAAGCGCTAAGCGCAGAGCGATTTGTTGTGCAATTATAGTAATTTTTGGGAACTCTTAGGATTGAGTTTCAACCCCTAAATCCCCGAAGGGGACTTTTGTCCGGGAAATAGAACTAGCAGTCTTGAAATCAGGCCACTATCCTCATTCCTCCCCTTTGGGGAGGTTAGGTGGGGTTAGTTTGTCGACTTCATTTTTTATCGACCGAACAACTTTTTCAATATCATTTTCAAACTCTTCATTTGTAAAACGAATTACTTCGTAGCCGATTGTCGCAAGTCTTTTTGTTCGCTCAATATCTTCACGTTT
>DASQBW010000548.1:0-3592 GCA_035635015.1 Draconibacterium sp.
GTATTCCACCGATGAAAAGCAGCGGATTCTTTGCTCGAATGGTTACCGGGCAGGCAGCATCGCCTACATCGACGATAGAATGGGCTATCATGCAGTTGGAAATCCATTTGGCAGCTCTGCAGTCAGCTTGCATGTTTACACGCCGGGAACAATTAAATCATTCAACGAAAATATTTTTTAATCATACAATTTATTTATTCACCATTAAAATTTCACATCATGGAAACAAAACAAAAATTAGTAGTAGTTATTTCGAGAGGTCACGACGACGAACGTTCATCGGTAGCATGGAGTATTGCTAACGGAGGTATTAACAACGGACTGGAAGTTTCAATCTTTCTGGTAAGCTCAGCCATCGACTGGGTGCGTAAAGGAGCAGCAGAAAAGGCACGCCCTAATCCGGAAGATCCAACCATAAAAGAAATGATCCAGAATGTATTTAATGCCGGTTGTAACGTAAGTGTATGTCCGCCGTGTGCAAAAGTACGTGGTTACAGTGAAGACGATCTGGTTGATGGCGTGAAGATCGTTGGTTCAGTTGCCATTCATGAAAGGGTAAAAGAAGGAGCCGCTTTATTGAGCTTCTAAATTTCACAAACTTTCTTCATGAAAAAAGGGATAGCAGTTTTGCCATCCCTTTTTTGATATCTATTTATTGAAGAATTATCCTACAGCAATATTGATGATCTTTTTCGGTACAAAAATGAATTTCCGAACGGTTTTCCCTTCCATCCATTTGGCAGCGCGCTCGTCGGCAAGTACTGTCTTTTCAATCTCGTCTTTTGGCATATCCAGAGGCAGCTCAATTTTAAAGCGCATTTTTCCGTTAAACGATACCGGATATTCGTGCGAATCTTCTGTTAACAGGCTTTCATCAACTGCAGGCCACGTTTCGTAAGCCAGGGTTTCAGTATTTCCATACAACGCCCACAGTTCTTCGGCCATGTGTGGTGCATAAGGTGCCAGAATTTTCGCAAAAGTTTCAGCCGTTTGTTTGGTGACTTTTCCTTTTTTAATAGCCAGGTTGTTAAATACCATCAAGGCCGAAATTCCGGTATTGAATTTAAGATTCTCAATATCGTGCTCTACCTTTTGTATTGTTTGGTGAAGCAGTTTTGCCACCTCTTTATCTTCTTCTCCATCAACAATTTTCGCAGGGTCGGCAAAGAAACGATAGGCACGCGCCAGGAAATTGAATACACCTTTCACGCCGTTTTCAGCCCAGGGTTTACGCTCGTCGAGCGGTCCCATGAACATTTCGTACAATCGCAGCGAGTCGGCACCGTAGTGTTCAATCACAT
Organism: Draconibacterium sp.; assembly: GCA_035635015.1. Taxonomy (GTDB): domain Bacteria; phylum Bacteroidota; class Bacteroidia; order Bacteroidales; family Prolixibacteraceae; genus Draconibacterium. The sequence goes on from DASQBW010000548.1 coordinate 1,302, forward strand.
CATCAGGATTAACAACGTTTTTCAGCGACTTCGACATTTTCGCAACAATCTGTTTCAACTCCTCGCCGGTTACGGTGTGGAAATATTTTCCGTCTTTTTCTTCAACTAAATCCGAAGCTACTTTTGCTCCTGTTGCCGTTTCGTAGGCAAACGCCAGAATCATTCCCTGGTTAAACAGTTTTTGGAATGGTTCGTCGGTTGAAACAACACCCAAATCGAACAATACTTTATGCCAGAAACGCGAGTACAACAAGTGCAGAACAGCATGCTCAGCACCGCCCACGTATAAATCAACAGGCATCCAGTAGCTTTCCTTTTTTACATCGAAGATACTTTCAGTATTATCAGGATCGATGTAACGTAAATAGTACCAGCACGATCCTGCCCACTGTGGCATGGTGTTGGTTTCGCGACGACCTTTGCGGCCATTTTTGTCGGTAACTGTTAACCAGTCTTCAGCATTTGCCAACGGCGACTCACCGGTTTCACTAGGCGAATATTCTTCCAGCTGTGGCAATTGCAATGGTAAATCCTCGTCTTCAACCAGGCTCACTTCGCCATCTTCCCAGTGAATAACAGGGAACGGCTCACCCCAGTAACGCTGGCGGCTAAACAGCCAATCGCGCAATTTGAAGTTTACTGTTGCTTTACCAATTCCTTTTCCTTCCAGCCATTCAACTACTTTTTGAATTCCGGCAGCTTTGTTCAACCCATTTATATCTATACCGGTTTCATCGCTCGATGAGTTGATGTATGCTCCATCTTCTGTCCAGCAAGCATCGCCAGATAAAATTTCATCACGATTTTCCGCATCTTTTGGATCAAGAATGCAGTTAATCTGAATATCAAATTCTTTTGCAAATTCAAAGTCACGCGTGTCGTGTGCCGGAACCGCCATAATAGCTCCTGTTCCGTAACCCATCAACACATAATCGGCTACCCAAATCGGGATCAACTGTTTGTTCACCGGATTTACGGCATAACGCCCGGTAAATACACCGGTTTTTTCTTTTGCCAAATCCGTACGATCCAGATCAGATTTTAAAGCCGCAGCTTTTATGTAAGCCTCTACCGCTTCTTTTTTATCGTCGGTAACAATTTCGTTTACCAACTCGTGCTCCGGAGCAATTACCATATAAGTTGCACCAAACAAAGTATCGGGGCGCGTTGTATAAACACGTAAATTCTTATTTAGTCCATCGATGTCAAAATCCACTTCGGCACCGGTTGATTTACCAATCCAGTTGCGCTGCATGTCTTTTACACCTTCCGGCCAATCAAGCTTTTCAAGACCGCTCAACAATCTCTCCCCATAATGCGGAATGCGAAGCAACCACTGCTTCAGGTTTTTGCGAATAACGGTGTTGCCACATTTTTCGTGCGAACCATCAGTCAACACCTCTTCGTTGGCACAAACCGTTTTACACGAGTTACACCACCAAACCTGTGCATTATCGTAGTAGGCCAGGCGTTTTTCACTGATGTATTTTTTTACAGCCTCTTCACCTTTTGCTTTTACTGCTTCAGGAATTACCAATTCTGAAATTGGACGGCCTTTTTGCTGCTCTTCATCAAAATAAGTGTCGTATAATTTTTTGAAGATCCACTGTGTCCATTTAAAATATTTTGGGTCGGTGGTATTTATCTCGCGATCCCAGTCGTAGCTCAAACCAATCGCTTTAATCTGACGGCGGAAATTATCACAGTTTTTCTGGGTAGTATTTGCAGGGTGTGTACCCGTTTGCATGGCATACTGTTCGGCAGGCAAACCAAAAGCATCGTATCCCATCGGATGCAACACATTAAATCCTTTCATGCGTTTGTAACGACTTAAAATATCGGTTGCAGTATAGCCCTCAGGGTGACCAACATGCAGCCCTGCTCCCGATGGATACGGGAACATATCAAGGATATAATATTTTGGTTTTGAGTAGTCGTCGTTGGTTTTAAACGTTTTGTTTTCCTCCCAGTACTTTTGCCATTTCGGCTCTATTTCTGCGAATTTATATTCCATTTCTGAGTAATAAGATTCTGATTTTAAAGGCGCAAAGATAAAATTTTTGTTGGATGTATCAGGGAATTTTACACATTCAAAACAAATCAGAATAAAATGTATGAGTTTACAACTGATTTGCCAGTAAATCTAACAGACTAACATTTTCCGCATTCATCAATATGCTGAAAAGCAATAAGATAACTTCTTGCATTTTTTGTAACTTGAACATATAAAAACAAAAACCATTAAAATGAACACAAAAAATAGAAAGATATTTGTAGACGATTTTATGAAC
>DASQBW010000549.1:0-17001 GCA_035635015.1 Draconibacterium sp.
GTTATAATTCATTTCAGGCCTGGATGGCGGAAGGTGCGACAAATCCCGATACTTTTTCGATGGCCATGCTTGCCGGGAAAGTAGGAACACCAACTTTTATGCTGCTTATTGCCGGATTGGTAATGATTGTTACGCTGATTATGTCGAAAAAGGCAAAATCGGTAATTGCAACTTCGCTCGATCTTTCCCGGCAAAATGAAGGCGATGAACGATTTGGGTCGTCGTTTGCAGCACGGGTAATTGTACGGGGAACCACAAAATTTAATAAGCGGCTAACAAGCGTAATGCCTTCATCGGTTACCAATGGAGTGAGCTCGCGTTTTGAGCCACATTCTTATGTGAGTGAAGATGATCAGGACCCGCCATCGTTTGATAAGGTCAGGGCATCAGTTAACCTCGTTGTAGCCAGTATATTAATAGCCATAGGTACTTCCTTGAAACTTCCGTTATCTACCACATATGTTACATTTATGGTTGCAATGGGTACATCGTTGTCTGACCGTGCGTGGGACCGCGAAAGTGCAGTTTACCGAATTTCAGGCGTGTTTGCTGTGATTGGAGGTTGGTTTTTAACCGCTCTTATTGCTTTTACTGTTTCAGGATTTGTGGCATTGTTAATTGCGGTTAGCGGAAAATTCATGATTTTTGTGTTTATTGTTATTGCTGTTTTTATGATAATCCGTACGCATGGCATGATGAAAAAACGGGAATTGCAAGCTGTTGAAGAAGAAGATATTGAGGAGGCGGATGCGCATGAGCAGATATTGGAGAAAAGCTCAAAACAGGTAATAAAAGCAATTAAGTCGAGCGATCAGATTGTAAAAGAAGGAATTGATTCATTTTTGAAAGAAGACCGGCCTGGACTGAAGAAGGTGCAGGAAATGTGCCGAAAATTCTCTAAAAAATCGAAGCAAAATCGCGACAAGGTATATACAACTGTTACAAAATTTGCTGAAGCAACTTTAGACATCAGTCATTTCTATGTGCAAATGATGGAGCATAAAAGGGAAATGGCACATGCCGTGCATTTTATGCTCGAACCCATGATTAAACATGTTGAGAATAATCATAAACCATTTATTGAAGAACAGCACAAAGAGCTACTGGATGTAACTAAAAATATTGATAAGTTCTTTAAATCAGTACTGAAAAATGCAGAAGGAAAAACTTTTGAAGACCTTGATCAGATTATAGAAGAGCGCGACCATATTCTGGAACAAATTTATAAAATGGAGAAAAACCAGATAAAACGTATTAAAAATAAGATGGTGAATACGCGAAATTCTCAGTTGTTCTTTAAGTTGATTTCAGAGATGGAATATTTGTTACTTCATACCATAAATCTTGTAAAAGCATATCGCGATTTTACAGCAAATACGCAGCAAAGGGTTAAATAATGGTGCAATAAATAATAGTTGAACAAGCCGGGAAGTTTTTCCGGCTTGTTTTTTCTTAACTTGTACAAAAGCTAAAATCCATTCTATGTTTATCAAAAATGATCATCGTTCATACGAGGTTTTAATGCCTGGCGTTAAAATGAGGCCTCTTGTATATGAAGAGAAAACAATTTTGTGTGAATTCAATTTAGAAAGAGGAAGCAAATTACCAGCACACAAACATCCTTATGAGCAAACCGGATATTTACTGTCAGGGAAGCTCAATTTTCGGATCGATAAGGAATGGTTTATAGCCGACCCTGGAGATAGTTGGTGTGTTCCTGAAAATGTTGAACACCAGGTTGAGGTTATTGAAGACGCCCATGTACTCGAAATGTTTGCACCTTTACGAACAGAATATCTACCAAAAGGAGAGAATGAAAGCTGAATTTAAAACCATTCTGCTAAGGGATTTTAAATCCCGCATTTAGCCATAAGGGTAATTATTTTAAGCGTTAAATAAAACCAAATTGGCAGAATTTTAAGTATTTGCTTAAAAGAAATGCTAACTTTGCACGCTCGTTTGCGGGAAGCATAAGAAACAGATGCAAATACTTGAATTTGATACGGTTGTAATAGGAAGTGGGTTGGCAGGTTTGTCAGCTGCATATCACGCTTCAAAATTCGGACGGGTTGCCATAGTAACTAAATCGCAACTCGATGTGAGTAACTCATATTATGCACAGGGTGGAATCGCTGCAGCCATTGCCGAAGACGACTCTCCTGAACAACATGCACATGATACTTTAGTTACCGGAAGAGGTATTTGCGATCGCGATGCAGTAGATATACTGGTGAATGAGGGACGCGAAAGAGTTTTGGAACTTATTGATTTGGGTATGCATTTCGACAAAGAGAACGACGATTTTGTTCTCGGACTTGAAGGAGGGCACTCAAAACGTAGAATATTACATGCCGGAGGTGATGCCACCGGAAAAGAACTCACTTGTTTTAAGTTGAAGTTGATCCGGCAAAAAAAGAATGTTGAGGCATTTGAATATGTGGCCGCTGTAAAATTACTTCAAAATAACAATTGTATTGTTGGTGTGCAGGCTTATGACTTTAAAACCAACGAAAATATTGTTTTTAAAACTAAAGCAGTAATTCTTGCAACAGGTGGTTTATCAAGGATCTTCGAGCGATCAACCAATCCACACACTGCAACCGGCGACGGCGTCGCACTGGCTTTCGAGGCAGGGGCACAATTGGCCGATCTTGAATTTATCCAGTTTCATCCATCGGCATTATATATGCCTGGAAAAGATGCTTACTTGATTAGCGAAGCTGTACGCGGAGAAGGAGCATGGTTACTTAACCACAACGGCGAACGTTTTATGAAGGATATTCATCCGCTGGCAGAACTTGCTCCACGCGATGTGGTGGCTTACAGTATTTTCAGGCAGATTCAGAAGTCGGATATGGACCACATCTTTCTCTCATTAAAACACTTGGATAGTAATAAGATTAAGAGCCGGTTTAAAAATATAGATAAACATTTACAGGAATTTGGCTTTGATTTAACGAAAGACCAATTGCCTGTTTCTCCGGCTGCACATTATATGGTAGGAGGTATACGAACCAATCTCGATGCTGAAACAAACATTTCAGGCTTATTCGTTTGTGGCGAAGCAGCATCAACAGGAGTAATGGGAGCTAATCGTTTGGCCAGCAACTCCTTGCTCGAATGTTTGGTTTTTGGGAAACGAGCCAGCGAAAAGGCAGCAAAACTTAAGGCACCGGATTTTACTTTTGAGAAGCCAGCTCCGATAAAGTTAGACGTTAATAATGAAGCGTTGTTTCTTAAGTATCAGAATGAACTGGCACACTTAATGTCTAAAAACCTGGGTATTGTAAGAAATAGGAAGGACCTGGAAACAGCCATTAATAAGTTTACGGAAATTGCTGCAGAATTTAACAAAGATTTGTATGAGTATAATTTAATTAAGATCAGGAGCATTGCGGTGATTTGTAAGCTTATTGCAAAAGCTGCTTTTATTCGCGAAGAAAGTCGTGGAGGACATATACGCGAGGATTTTCAGAAAGAAAATCCTGATTTTAAAACACATATAATTCAACAAAAGAACAATAACATTAAGTTTGAACCCATAAGAAAGTAAAGCTATGATGGACGAGAAAACATTAAAATCGGCAGAAGTTCTGTTTGACCTCGCTTATGCCGAAGATATAGGCGATGGAGATATCACTACAAACAATATTATTGATAGTGAAGATAAAAAAACAGCGCAGTTTGTGGCTAAAGAAGAAGGGGTTATAGCTGGTCTTCAGGTGGCAGAAATGGTTTTTAGAAAATTCGATAAAAACCTGGAATGGAAAGTTATTTTACCTGATGGAAGCCATGTTGTACCGGGTGATATTATTGCAGAGTTTAAAGGAAATTACCGCGCCTTGCTAACCGGCGAAAGAAAAGCACTAAATTTTTTGCAGCGTTTGTCGGGTATTGCCAGCTACGCTAATTTGTGTATGAAAGAGATTGAGGGAACAAAAGTGGAAATCCTCGATACGAGAAAAACATTACCAGGATACCGTTACCTCGACAAATATGCAGTTCGTATGGGGGGAGCTTCCAATCACCGTTTTGGTTTATATGATATGGTAATGATTAAGGATAATCACATTCAGGTTGCCGGGAGTATTACAAAAGCAGTACAAGCAATACGTAAAAAAATACCTAAAAGCATTAAAATTGAAGTGGAAACAACCACAATCGACCAGGTGAAAGAAGCACTTGCCGCCGATGTTGACATTATAATGCTTGACAATATGCGTTCTTCAATGATGAAAGAATGTGTGGATATTATCGACCGTCGTGCAAAAATCGAAGCATCGGGAAATATGACCATAAAACGTATTAGCAAGGTAGCACACACAGGGGTTGATTATATTTCGATTGGAGCTTTAACCCATTCGGTAAAAGCACTGGATATAAGTCAGCGCATTATCGACTGATGAACCTGGTAATTGACATAGGCAATACCCGGACAAAATATTCAATCTGTAGCCGGGACGAAGTAATTGATACGGTTTCGGTTGATGAATTTTTGCCGTCAATGATCCATACATTAAAAAAGCGATACAAGGAGCTTAATAAAGCAATAATCTCATCAGTAATAGATTATTCAAGTGAGCTGAAAACTGCATTAACAGATAGCTTTAACACATTTATTACGATGGATGCCAATACACCTTTACCGGTCGAAAATTGCTATCAAACAAAAGAAACACTTGGTAAAGACCGTATTGCTGCCGTTGTTGGAGCCTACCAGCTTTATCCTAACAGCAATGTACTGGTAATAGATGCAGGTACTGCAATTACATACGATCTGTTAACGGCAGATGGGAAATACATGGGAGGCAACATATCGCCCGGGCTGGAGATGCGGTATAAGGCGTTAAATCACTTTACCGGCATGCTCCCAAAAATTGAAAAAGGAGATTTTAATAAATTATTTGGAAACACAACCGAGCAGGCAATACGAGCCGGCGTACAACATGGTCTGGTTTATGAGGTAGATGGCACAATTGCCTCATTTAAGGAATTTTATAATAATTTAAAAGTTATTATAACCGGGGGCGATGCTGAATTTTTTGATAAGAGATTAAAAAATTCTTTCTTTGTACACTTTAATTTAACCAGCTTAGGTTTAAACCGCATCTTACAATATAATGGGGAGAAATAGTAGAGTAAGTATTTTGATTGCCGGGTTAATTTTTATCCCGGCTGTATTATTTGCGCAATTTAATAATAATACCACGTCGCCTTATTCGCGTTACGGTCTTGGCGATTTGCAACCGTATTCGTTTGGGCGTTCATCTGCGATGGGCGGAGCCAGCCTGGCAAGTAGATATAATCTTCAGATTAATTCGGCAAATCCGGCAAGTTACACCGCGAACGATTCGCTTAATTTTCTGTTCGAATTTGGATTGGAAGGGAAATTTGCCAATTACCAAACCGATAATAACAGTATGGATGTTAACGATGTTAACTTTAAGTATTTTGCCATGAGTTTTCGAATCTCAAGCTGGATGGCAACAAGCTTAAGTTTAAGTCCATACTCCGACGTAGGTTATAATGTTCAGACACATAGTACTATAGAAAATGTGGGATCAATCTATACGAACTATTACGGAGCAGGAACAATATCGAATGCAAGATGGGGCTTGGCCATTGAGCCTTTTAAAAACATATCGCTTGGAGCAAACCTGAACTATCGGTTCGGGCAGTTAAACCGGAATACCGAAATAACTTTTGCCGATCCTACTTTTTATAATGTACAGCGTTATTCCACGCTTCGAATTCGAGATTTTGGACTGGATTTAGGATTGCAGGCGACACTTCCACTGAAAAATGACAAAAGTTTAACATTTGGTTTTGTTTTTGCAAATTCGCCGGAATACACCGACTTCGTTTCTGACATTATTCAAAAGAATTTATTATACGGAGATGCGCTTGATCAGGACACTTTGCATTACGAGCAGGAAGAAAAAGGGAAATTGGTTTTTCCTAAGATTTTTGGAGGCGGATTATCTTTCGCCAAGGAAAATGTTTATGAAATAAATGTTGATTACTACCATGAGGGATGGGCCAATACAGAGTTCCTGGGCGACAAAAGCAAATTTTTAACAGATTTGAATAAATTTGCGATTGGAGCCGAATGGATTCCGGACAGAACCTCAATAAGAAGTTTTTTAAACCGAATGGCTTATCGCGCCGGGTTTAAGTATGAACAAACGTATCATACTTTTGCCGGGCAACATATAAATGACTTTGGCATAAGTTTTGGGGTAGGAATTCCAATGTATCGTACCAACTCAACAATTAATTTGAGTGCAGAGTTCGGACAAAGAGGAACAAAAGAACACAACTTAGTACTCGAAAAGTATGCAAAAGTTAATTTAAGCCTTAGCTTAAACGATTTATGGTTCATGCAACAAAGAATTGATTAAAACGATAGAAAAACAAATAAAACTCATTATGAAGACTATTTTACGCATATCTTTTTTGTTTGCCGCAGTAGTAATTGCCGGTACTACTGTTGCGCAGGCGCAAAGAATACTCAAAGGAACTGTATATATGGATGGAGAACCGGCTGCTGGTGTTACTGTTGAAGCACATAAAGGTGGGGACGGCATGATGACCAGCTTTGATGGTAAATATGAAGTTGAGGCTGATGAAAAATCAAAATATATCAATTTCACCTTTATTAATGAAAAGAAAAAACTTGACATTGAAGATAAATCCGGAGATGTATTCGATTTTGCTTTTACGGGAAGTATTCCATCCGGAGATGCTGGTGCTGATGAAGACGGCGAAGTTAACCTGAAAACATTGGAAGAATTGCAGCAAGCCGGGAACAGAGACTTTTTAAATGAATATTCGATGTTTGACACGTTTTACAGGAATGGTGAATATAATTCAGCAAAACCTAGCTGGGAGAAGCTTTATAATAAGTATCCAAAATCATCCGTTAACCTTTATATCCGTGGAGGAACAATGTATGAAAAGGAAATCAATTCAGCTAAAACTGATGCAGAGCGCGATAAGATTCTTGATCAATACATGAAACTTTATGACAAAAGGATTGAGTACTTTGGAGAACGAGGAAAAAATCTGGGGCGTAAAGGAGCATCGTGGTTAGAGTATAAATTGCATGAAAACAGAGATGAAAGAGCAGAAGGTGATGCCTTAATAAAAATTCATAAATCAGCATACGAATGGTTGTCAGAGTCGGTAGAATTAGAAGGAAATGATTCTGAGCCGGCCGTAATTCTTATATATATGCAAACTACAATTGCGCTGTTTAAATTAGGCGAATTACCAAAAGAGACAGTTGTTTCTAACTATGAGAAAGCAATGGGAATAGCCAACGCAATTATTGAAGCCAACAAAGATGAAGCAAAAGTAAAGGATACTCGGGAAACAGTTGTTCCTTATATTGAGGAAAGATTTGGAAAATCCGGAGCTGCCGATTGCGAAGCATTAATTAGCATATATTCTCCTCAATATCAGGAAAATATTGATGATGCTGAATTTATTAAAGAAATATTACGTCGTTTAGGCACGGCTAAGTGTACCGAATCTGAACTTTTTGCTACTGCTACCGAACGTTTGTATGAACTAGATCCTTCGGCAGAAGCAGCCTTTAATATGGCTCGTAGATACCTGAGGAAAGGTGATGTCGATAGAGCCAGGGAGTACTACCAAATGGCTATTGATCAGGAAACTGATCCGAAGTTAAAAGCGACTTACCATTACGAGCGCGGTTTAATTCGTTTAAGTGACGGTAACTATGTTGGAGCGCGTAACGATGCCAGATTAGCTCTTCAAATGGATCCTGATTTATGTGATGTAAACCTGCTGATTGGAAACATATATGTTGCAGCATCACAAAAGTTTGAGGGTTCAGACCTTCAAAAAAAGGCGGTATTCTGGTTAGCAAGCGACTATTATGAAAAAGCACGTCGCGGAGAAGATTGTTCAATTGAAGCAGCAGGATTTCTTAGAGATTACAAAAAACATTTTCCTAAAAAAGAAGATGCATTTATGGAAGGACTCCAGGAAGGTGACACCTATCATGTAGGAGGATGGATAAATGAAAACACCAAAGTTCGTTTTTAATACTTTGCAACTTATAAAAACATTGCGTATTGCAGTTCCCGTGCTGGGAACTGCAATACTTTTCTTTGCCTGTAAACAAAACGACATAGAAAAGATTAAAGCTTTTAGTTCACCCCAGGAATTGCCTGTTTTAGAGGCCACCAATTTTCAAACATTATCTACCGATTCCGGTACAGTACGCTTCTTGTTAAAAGCAAAAAAATTACTTCAATTCGAAAACGATGGGAAAAACTATCATGAGTTTCCTGAAGGACTGTTGCTGGTAGAATATGATGAGAATAGTAGTGTGGTTTCAAGCATTAAAGCAGATTATGCCATTGAGTACATCAAAGAGGAAAAATGGGAAGCTAAGAATAATGTTATTGTTACCAACGAAAAAGGTGATACCTTAAAAACAGAACACCTGATTTTGGACGAAAATAAGGGGAAAATTTATACGGAAGAGTTTGTAACGATTGTTAGCAACGATAAGATTATTACCGGAACCGGATTGACTTCTGATCAGGATATGCTAAATTGGGAGATCAAAAGCCCGAAAGGTATTATCGAAGTAACTGTTGATAACAACCAAAAAGAAAAAAAGAATACGAATATCGAAGAAGCTATGGACAACAGTAAGTCCCCGGTAGGATTAGATATTCGACAGGAGGAGTCGATAAAATTTAGGTAAATGGCTATAAATCCATATTTGCTGATCCTGATCACGATTATTCTGTCAGCCTTTTTCTCGGGCATGGAGATTGCATTTGTATCGGCAAATAAACTGCGCCTTGAACTTGACAAACAGTCCGATCCTTTCAGCTCGAAATTATTAAAGTTCCTTACACATAACGGTGGCCAATACATCGCTACTATGTTGGTTGGTAATAATTTGGCACTGGTAGTTTATGGTATTGCTTTTGCAATGGTTTTAGAACCAACTTTACAAACTGTTATTCAATCCGAATCCCTTGTCCTTCTAATGCAAACTGTAATTTCAACTTTTGTTATCTTACTTTTTGCCGAATTTCTGCCCAAAACATTGTTTCGAATCTTCCCCAATACTTTGCTAAATATTTTTGCACTGCCATTAGCCTTTTTCTACGTTATTTTTTATCCCGTTTCCCGTTTTTCTATGGGAATAACCAACTTACTTTTAAAGAATGTTTTTAAAACCAAGTTGAGCAATGAGGAAACAGACCGGGTATTTCGACGAATTGATTTGGATGAATTTATTAATGAGAATGACAATACAAAATCCGAAAAAAAGGAACTGATAGAAACAGAGATAAAACTGTTTAAAAATGCACTTGATTTTTCGAAAGTAAAACTACGTGAGATAATGATTCCGCGAACGGAGATTGAGATGCTTGACATTAGTACCAGCATAAGTGAGTTGCGGCAAAAATTTGTGGAAACCGGTTATTCAAGGATACTCATTTATAACGAAAGTATCGACAATATAATCGGTTATGTGCATTCGTCAATGTTGTTTAAAAACCCTCAGTCGATTGATCCTTTTATAAAAAGCGTACTCATAGTACCGGAAACAATGCCGGCCAACAAGTTGCTGAGCACTTTCATTCAGGAACACAGGAGCATAGCCCTGGTTGTTGATGAATTTGGCGGAACATCGGGGATGGTAACCAGCGAAGATATTTTGGAGGAGATATTTGGAGAAATAGAAGATGAACACGATGTAAAAGATATTATTGAGAAAAAAATAAGCGATTCCGAGTTTATTTTTTCTGCACGGGCCGAGATCGATCTTCTTAATGAAAAGTATTTTTTGGATCTTCCCGAAAATGAAGAGTTTGAAACACTTGCCGGATATATACTTTATCACTACGAAAGTATTCCCAAAGTAAATAGCATAATAAAAATCGAAAAATTCCAGTTTAAAATCTTAAAAGCCACCAATACAAAAATCGAATTGGTAAAACTCAAACTTCTCGAAGAATGATTTCGAATAATATTGATTTTTAAAGTGCTGTGTATCTGTGCTTTTGGTGTGGTCAGCATCGAAAGGCAAAAAAAAATGATTAATGGAGGTAAAACAGTTAAAATTATTATCTTCGTAGCTCGAAAAATTTTAATGATTTCAGACTTAAAATAACTATAAATCAATGGCAACGTTACAAAAAATTAGAACGAAAGCAGGGTTATTAGTAGCAATTGTAATCGGTGTTTCATTGGCCGCATTCATCCTTGGTGATTTATTACAAGGTGGTTCGTCGATGTTTCAGAGAAACCGCTTAGAAGTTGGCGTAATTGATGGGGAGTCAATTCAGTATCCTGATTTTCAGAAAGAAGTAGAGGAATTAGGTGAGATGTATAGAACGAACTACGGGCAAAATCAGTTGGATGATAATGCCTGGGCACAAGTACGTGAACAAGCCTGGCAAAGAAAAATTGCTGAAGTGGTTATGGGTGCCGCGTATGCAGACTTAGGAATTGAAGTTAGTTCTGAAGAGTTATTCGATATGCTTCAGGGATCAAATCCCCATCAAATTGTTCGGCAAATATTCAGTGATCCGCAAACCGGTCAATTCGATCGTGCATCAGTCGTGCGGTTTCTGAAAAACCTGGATACAGGAGTAGCACCTGAAGACCGCGCACAGTGGTTATCTATAGAGCAGCAAATTATTGAAGAGCGTACGCAATCAAAATATGCCGGTATGGTGGCTAAAGGTATGTATGTAACCAGTGAACAAGCTGAGCTTAGTGCAACCGCAAGTAGCAAATCGATTAATTTCGATTACATTTCATTACCACACAGTTCGGTTACCGATGAAGACATAACTATAACGGACAGGGACTTAAAAGATTATTATAATGCAAACCAGGAAGATTATAAATCCGAAAAAAGCAGAAGGATTGAATACATTACTTACCCTGTAACTCCTTCGGAACAGGATTATGCCGATGCTGAAAAGTGGATTAATGATATAAAGACCGAGTTTGCATCGACTGAAAACACGATTCAGTTTGTAGATATTAATTCCGATGTTGATTACAACGATGTATGGGATAAAAAAGATGATTTGCCGGAACAGATTGGTGCATGGGTTTACGACGAAGGTGCAGAAGTAAACGATGTTTATGGCCCTTATAAAGATGGCGATTCATTTACTTTGGCCAAGCTTTATAAATCAGAAATGATGCCTGACTCTGTTGAGGCGCGTCATATTTTGTTGCAGGTTACTACACAGGCAGAATTAATTGCTGCACAACTATTGGCCGACAGTTTAAAAACAATGATCGACAATGGTGCTGATTTTGCCCAGTTAGCGCGTGAAAATTCGGTAGATCAGGGATCGGCAATTAACGGCGGAGATTTAGGATGGTTTAATCGTGGAATGATGGTAAAAACATTTGAAGATGTTGCATTTGAAAATACAACTGACAGCGTAACCATAGTTGCTTCTGAATATGGAATTCACCTGATTCAAACTACAGATCGTGGCAAGCTTGCAAAACAAGTTAAAGTGGCATACTTAACACGTAACGTAGTTCCAAGTACTAAAACATACCAGGATGTATATGCACAGGCAAGTAAATTTGCCGGGGAAAATACTACCCGCGATGCATTTGATGCTGCGATATCCGAACAAGGTCTTACCAAACGTGTTGCAAATGTTGGCGAGAACGATCGTAGTATTGTTGGTATAGAAGGTGCACGTCCGTTGATTCGGGCAGCTTACGAAGCAGAGGTTAACGATATTCTGGCTGACAACCAGGAATCTCCAATATTCGAGTTGGATGATAACTTTGTTATTGCAGTATTGGCCAGTGCTACCGACGAAGGAGTTGCTTCCTTTGATGATGTAAAATCGCGTGTTGAATTGGCTGTTACCAAAGAGAAAAAGGCGGAATTATTGGTTGAAAAAGTAAAAGCTGCAATTAGCGAAAATGCAGATATTGCAAGCGTTGCTACTGCCCTTGATGCTGAAGTTCAGAGTGCATCAGACATCAATTTTATTACTTACTCAGTTCCCGGTATTGGTCTCGAGCCTGCAGTAGTGGGTACAGCTACTACTCTTGAAACTGGCAAGATTTCAGAACCAATTGCAGGTAACAACGGCGTTTTTGTGGTAGAAGTAACCTCGATAAACGAAGGAGCGGGTGCCGATGTAGCAACCGAAAAAATGAGATTGGCACAAACAAATGCTTACCGCGTTTCTTCTGAGTTGTTTGAAGCGTACCGTAACTCAGTAGAGATTGAAGACAAAAGAGCGAAATTCTATTAATAGGATTTTCTTATAAAATATTGAAAGCCGTTCTTTTCTGGAGCGGCTTTTTTTTTGAAAGTCTGGTTCGTAAAGCCATGGTCATTTACATTCATTCTTAGGCTTCCTTCGCCAGCCACCTCCTAAAGGAGGATCTACACAATTATACTATACTGGTTTAATAGCAATTCCCCATTGACGGGGAATAACAGGGGATGAAAATAAACTTTCATTCCTGTTGGTGATTCCCGGGAATCATGAATGTTTTTTATGGTCGATTATCTTCGTCTTCTACCTGGGATTTATCCGATATTTATTTACCAATAAATTAAGAATAAAACGGAATGAAGATTTTCGATACTATTTCACAGAAAATATCGTTACATTTAACTGTAAACCATTTTAATTTAAGTCTATGAAAAAGACAAGCTTTGTATTTTCTATCTTATCGATTCTGGTCATATCAGCCTGTAATGAAGTTGATCAGAGGATAATTACATCTGCAGAAGCCACGATATTGGTAACGGAAGCAGCAACCGCTTACAGCATTTATGCTTCAACGCAGGAAGAAGGAACAACAGCTGGTTTTCAATCAGAGGTCATGATGAAAAGTGCTCAAACCACGAGCGAAAATTATCCGCAAATATCTGTTGATCCGCTAGATTTAACCACCTGGCCCAAAAC
This sequence comes from Draconibacterium sp., assembly GCA_035635015.1. Lineage (GTDB taxonomy): Bacteria > Bacteroidota > Bacteroidia > Bacteroidales > Prolixibacteraceae > Draconibacterium. The sequence continues at coordinate 12,966 of DASQBW010000549.1, forward strand.
CATTACAGTGGATTATGGTCCGGAGAATATTGCCGGTTTGGATAATCATCAGCGAAGAGGGAAATTAATCATCTCTGCCGACAATTTCCCAAGTGTGACTGGAGCTGAATGGGAAATAACTTTTGATGATTTTTACCACGACGACTATAAGGTAGAGGGCGTGCAGACCATTACTTACAACGGGACAAATGCCAGTGAACATCCGGTTTACATATGCACAGTCGCTGATGGAGTAATTACCGCTCCCGAGGGTAAAAAGTTTTATTTCGAACAACAGACACAACGCGAATGGGTATCTGGCTACGATACGCACGCAGTAACAAGTGGTGAAACAATGGATTTTTGTGACGATGAATACCAAATTACAGGGACACATGGTGGTAGAAGCTCAGACGGATACACTTACTCCATGTCTACATCCACACCGTTGATAGTTAGTCCATGTTGCCATTGGGTCAAGGAAGGGGTGCTGTACATTGGTCTCGACGATTACGATTTAAGTTGTGAAATTGATTATAAACCTGCCGGCGATACGGGAGATTTATGCAATAACATAGCTAGTGTCACTGTTTTCGAAGAAACATTCGAAATTACTTTACCTTAAAGATTAGATAATATTAACAGATTTCCACCAAACGTATGTCAAAACTTAAGACTGCGTTTGGTGGAATTTTATTGCCTGTACCTTTTTTCCCCCACGCCAGTTCTGACGGAACCCAAAATTTATAGCGGCTACCAATGCTCAACATAGTATTGCCTTCTTGAAGTCCTTCAATTAGCTCTTCTACTTTCACCTCGTCAGGTTTATTTTGCCTGTAGGTGTCTTCAAGGATTTTGCCATCAAGTAATTGGGCACGCTGATGAATTGTTACGGTATCAAAAATCCCTGGTTTGGGCCCTTCTGTTTTGTCAACAATTCTATACTGTAAGCCGGTATCTGTTTCAAAAACTCCATATTTTTGTTTGTTGTTTTGCAAGAAATCTTCGCCCGATTTTCGGTTGTTACCTGCCGATCCCTTACTTCTTCCCTTTTTTTTGCGCTGTGCCATGTTAAACTATTGTTTCTTCAATGTGTCAAATTAAACAAAAATCGCAATAAATTCAGATTCGTTTCATCCATTCCGGCTGAAACTTTATCTTTGGCGAGCTTAGAAAATTATTAATGAGTCCAACTTTAAACCTGATAATGAAGACTAAAATGAATATACGTGTCTTAACAATTACCTTCTTATTTACGTTACTAACCTCAATCAACGTAATGGCTATCGACAATACGGAAAAAGATGCTGTTATAAAAGGTTATGGCGCTGAATCGTACGACAAACTAGAGGAAAAGATTAAAGTTTATATTGATGGCGGCTTTCTTGATATGGATTTTCTGCGCAGAAATATGCGCTTTGCCGATTTTGTTAATGATCCGAAAGTAGCCGATGTGCAAATTATCGTGACCAATCAAATGAGTGGCTCAGGAGGAATGGTTTATTCCTTAAGATATAACAATGTTACTTTGGAGAATTTCGAAAACTTTACGATAACGTGTACAACTTCTTCAAGCGATACTTCGGATGAACGCCGACAAAAATTGAGAGATGCACTTTCAATGGGATTGATGCCTTTTGTTAATCAAACTACTGTTGCCGAAAAGTTGGTTTTAAACTATGATGGGGGCATGGAAAGAGCAGAACCTGTAAGAAAGGTTGATGATAAATGGAATAACTGGACGTTTAAGGGCGATGTAAGCGGCAGAGGAAAGTTTGAAGAGAGTCGGGAAAATTACAACTATTCTTTTCGGGTAAATGCTGACAAAGTAACTGATGAGTGGAAGTTGAGGAACAGAGCAAGTCGTTCGGTTCGAATAAGTAAAAACACATTTACCATGGACGGTGTAGATACAGAATATAAATCAGAAAATACAACCAATTCTTTATCGACAAGCGCCGTAAAAAGTTTAACATCGCGCTGGTCTGTTGGTTTGTTTGCCGATTACGAAAACAGTAATTATGACAATACGGTTTATGACATTACATTGAAACCAGCCATCGAATACAATATTTTTCCCTGGGATGCTTCAGACCGGAAAGTGTTTACTTTTTCGTATCATATTGGGCATGTTTGGATGAAATACTACGAAGAGACAATTTACGATAAGATGAAGGAAAACCTTTGGGAGCAAACATTGCGTCTTAATTTAGAGATTGTTCAGCCCTGGGGTGAGGTAGAGGCCAGCTTAGATGCAACAAACTATATGCGTGACTGGAGCCAAAACCGGATTACCTTCGATACAAGTTTATCAATCCGTATTGTTCGCGGTCTTTCTATAAGGACTGGATTCCAGATAGAAAATATCCATGATCAGATTTATTTAGCAAAAGGGGATCTCTCGTTGGAGGACGTATTACTGAATAACGTACAATTGCCATCAACCTTTAGCTTTAGTCCTAATCTGGGTATTCAGATTCAATTTGGATCTATTTACAATAATGTTGTAAATAACAGGCTAGGCGGAGGAGGCGGAGGCTTCAGAGGCGGAGGTGGCGGTTTCTTTTAATAGTGCTCATTTGTGCACTATTGCAACAACCACAACTCTTGTAGCCATTTGAAATCCATGCAGGGTTAATAATTTTTCTATTTCAGAAAGATGATTGTCCAGTTGATGGTATTCAGGCTTGTCTTTTATTTGCTCCAGCATATCTTTTAATTCGGAGAAACGTTTTGCTAAGTCATTGGTGGCGACTACTTGGGGAGCTTTATTGTTGTTAAAAGCCGCGCATATTTTTAGCCCTGAGTTTTCTATCAGGTCCAGTATCTCTGAACGGGTAAATGTTTCATTATGGCAAACGCCGGTCAAGCGATCGATCTTGCTTCTGAAATGATGCATCAACTTTTGCACTTCCTGGGCAGGATTAAGATTATCGCTAAACAATTCGTTTACAATAATCCATCCACCGGGTTTAACAACACGTCGCATTTCCATTAATGTTTGTTGCACATCGGGTAAATGGTGCAATGCCATTGAAATACTTGCCCCATCAAACGAAGAATCGGGGAAGTCGAGTTTCCCGCCACTCATTTTTTTAAATTCCACATCCGGATATTTCAGTGCTGCTTCGTTAAGCGAAGTTTCATCCGGATCGATACCAGTAATTTGCAGGTTAACAAAGGTTTCTTTTAATACGGCAATAAAATTACCTGTTCCGGTTCCAACATCAAGAAGAGTGTTTACCGTTTTATCCTGAAAAAAGTGTTGTAATTGTTCCATTAGATTAAAAGTAAAAATGCCGACAGAGCAGTTACAATAATAACTGCAGTTCGGTAAAGGTTATCAGATATTTTTTGAATCAGTTTTATTCCGGCAAATGCTCCTATGGCAATGGAAGGTAAAAGCATTAGGTTAAGCGAGAGTGTATTCAGGGTTATCGTTTTCCAAACGAATATATGAAGCGGAAACTTTGTAAGATTAATGATGAGAAAAAACCAGGCACCGGTACCAATAAAGCTGTTTTTAGGCAAATGCATTGCCAGTAAATAAATAGCGAATATTGGTCCTGCTACGTTGCCGATCATTGTTGCAAAGCCGCCTAAAACACCCAATAATGCTGCAAACCACCAGGTATCGGGAAATAGTTTGTGGTTGTTTTTCCGATCGTGCCAAAGCATAAGAGCAATACATACAAAAACCAGTATGGCAATGATATTTTTAAACCAAAAATCGTTTACCACTTCTCCAACCCAAAGGGCTATACCAATACCTGCAAATGCCCAGGGGAAAAGTTTCCATAAGTATTTCCATTCGGCATGCCTGTGATAATATCCAACTCCAAAAAAGTCCGCCATTATTAGCATTGGCAGTAAAATACCCGTAGAAGCTTTACCCCCAAAAATGAGGGCCAGAGTTGGAACAACCAGCATAGATACACCCGGGACTCCAACTTTAGACATACCTACTAGCATACCACTTAGTGCAAGTAAAATCCATTGTAATGATGTAAAATCAAGTTCCGGCATAATAAAATGGTGAAGCGCTAATGTATTAAAA
>DASQBW010000550.1:0-5210 GCA_035635015.1 Draconibacterium sp.
GTCTCCAATTTACTGCCGCGTTCCTGAATTTGCCTTTTATCGATATCTGAAAACATACTGCTCTGAATTTTACTTTAAAAGTAAAGATTTGATGCTGCATTTAAAAAGTAAAATCGTTGATATTTGCGGAAAGTTTTCAAGAGTTGTTGATAAGTTTATTTGATTCCTGTGATTCTGAATTTTGAGTACTTTTGCAATCTCAATTAAAAACAATGCAAAACGCAACATATAGCTGGGGACACAGCAGGCGATATAACGATTTTCCGACTTATTTTAAGAAACTTTTTTCTGAGCGGGTACAAAAGGTTTCGGTTGATGCGGGTTTTACCTGCCCCAACCGCGACGGCACAAAAGGTGTTGGCGGCTGTGCCTATTGCAACAACAAGACATTTAAGCCTACCTATTGTAACCTCGAAAATAGCGTAAGAAACCAGGTAGATAAAGGCATCGTATTTTTTGCCCGGAAATACAAATCGATGCGTTTTCTGGCGTACTTTCAGGCCTATACAAATACTTATGCGCCGCTTGATGATTTAAAACGTTTATACGAAGAAGCGCTGGAGCACCCCAAAGTGGTAGGTTTGGTTATTTCAACACGTCCTGATTGTCTGTATCCGGAATTGTTGGATTACCTGGGCGAACTAAGCAAGGAAGTTTATGTGATGGTTGAGTTAGGGCTGGAGTCGCATCTCGACAGGACTCTGGAAAGTATTAATCGCGGTCATACTTTTTCCGAAGCTGTGTGGGCCATGGAAGAAACTGCAAATCGTGGCATTAATAATTGTGCGCACATGATTCTTGGTTTACCGGGTGAAACGCGTGACGAACTGCTCGGTCAGGCCAAAGCGATCTCGGAATTGCCCGTCAAAAATTTAAAATTACATCAGCTGCAAATTCATAAGGGGACACTGCTTGAAAAACAGTTTCAGCAGCATCCTGAGAATTTTAATCTTTATACTGCCGCTGAATACATCGAGCTGGTAGTAGATTACCTCGAGCTTTTAAATCCTGAAGTTATTGTTGAGCGTTTTATCAGTCAGGCGCCACCCGAAATGCTGATTGCGCCAAAGTGGGGATTAAAGAATTTTGAATTTGTAGCCAAAGTAGAAAAACGTCTGATGGAGCGCAATACCTGGCAAGGGAGATTGCATGTAAAATAAAACCCCGGACAATTATCCGGGGCTTGAACTATTATTTGATAGTATTTCCTGTCCGATCGTCAATAACCACTAAACGGTATTTGTGTTCGTTCATAACAACACGGTGAGTATCGATATGAAGGTGTTTGGTTTTCACCTTATTGTTAATAATAAAATCGCGAATAAGTACCAGTTCCGATAGATTAGAACCTGAAAGCAGTTCGCGTAACTGGCAACGTTTGCAAAAACCATTGTCTTTTGCCGTTATCATTTCGCGCTGGGTACAGCCCATAATCTCGCAAAACTCATGTCCAATGATATCTCCCTTGTCGCTTTTCGATAATTTTTGGAACGATTTGTTAAAATACTTTACTTTAAAATCATGATCGGTTAAAAAAATGGCTTGCGGATGATGCTCAATTAGTTGGTTAACCAGGTCATTGGCCTCTTCAATTCTTTTGAATTCTAATCTCATGGCGCTTAAATTTAACAGGTTAGTACATCATTTTTTTACTGAACAGCCTGATTGCTGTATCTGTATAAATGAAATTATGAAATATTATACAATTATTCAATCAAATATGTTTTACAAGCTAAAAAAATATGGATGTTCAGGTTATGCGTCCACTGAGCCAAAAACCTTTCTCAACAAACTTGTAACCCGTGCAGCTGGATCTTGCCTGATTTGTTTTTCTTCTTCAGCAATTTTAAGAAAAACTCCTTCAAGAGCTTTTTGGGTAAGGTAATCTTCCAGTTGAGTATCAACCTCTTTAAGACCTGTTGTTTGACCGATAAACGAGCCGGCAACCTGGTTCCATTTTCCAACCAGTGTATCCCAGCTTTCTTTGGTAGACACTCCTCCCACTAACTCTTTTTCAACTGATGTTTTAATTTTTGGTTGGTAAAGCTTAAAAAGCTGGTCGTAGGTTGTTTTATGAAGATAAGTTGTAGCGGCATTGTTATCACCTTTTAAAATGCCAACCGCATCGTTTATTGTCATGCTTTTAATGCTGTTTACAAATATTGGAGCAGCTTCTTTCGCCGCATCTTCTGCTGCCCTGTTAATCTTTAACAGAACATCTTCAAACAACTGATCTCCTCCGGGCACTTTCCCTATGTTATTTACAATGATGTCGGCCTCAGGAGGAAGTAATATCTTAACCATCTCATCTTTGTAATAGCCATCTTGAACACCCAAAATATCTACGGAATTATTGGTGCCGGTAATCAGGGCCTCTTTTAAACCTGCAATAATTTCCGATTGAGTTAATGGAGTTTCTCCTTCAAGCGTTTGCTGGGCAATTTGCATCACTTCAGCACAGCCCGACACTAAAATCGCCACTGCCAGCGTTAAAATTTTAAGAATCTTCATTTAGCGTCGTTATTTAGTTTTTTATTAAAAAGCTTTTTAACCAGGTCTTCGCGGCCTTTTGCTTTCAGGTCGCGAATAATTTTATTCCGAAACTCTTTCTTATACCAGAAGAAAAACTGGCGTTGTTGTTCTTTGGCATTTTTGTTCCGTGCCGTGTAGATTTGTTCCATGGTATACGGATGATACCCCGAGTAATATACAACGGTGGCAAGTGTCATCGGTGTAGGTGTAAAGTCCTGCACCTGCTCCAGCCTGAAATTCATATCCTTTGTCTGGATAGCCAGATTGGCCATATCTTCCGATTTACTGCCGGGATGGCTCGAAATAAAGTAAGGAACCAGCTGTTGGTTGAGCTTTTCTTCCTTGTTAATTTTTATGAATTCCTGATTCAGCTCTTCAAACAATTTAAACGAAGGTTTTCGCATAAACTTCAGTACGTTGTCCGAAGAATGTTCCGGTGCTACTTTTAACCGTCCCGAAACATGGTGTTTGATTACTTCGCGCAGGTATTTCCGGTTGTTTTGATTGACCTCCTTGTTGTTGGTGTTTTCCAAAATCATGTCGTAACGAATGCCACTTCCAATAAATGCTTTTTTTACTTTTGGGTTATGCCGGACTTTTTCGTACAGGTCGAGCATTGGCTTGTGGTTGATATCAAGGTTTTTACAAACCGACGGGAAGATACACGATGGTCGTTTACATTTTCTGCAAATCTCCTCGTGAATTCCTTTCATTTTATACATGTTGGCCGATGGGCCGCCCAAATCGGAAATATATCCTTTAAAGTCGGGCATTTCAGTTACTTTTTCTACTTCCTTAAGAACTGATTTCTCCGAACGGCTGGCAATAAATTTTCCCTGGTGTGCCGAAATGGTGCAAAATGTACACCCTCCAAAACATCCGCGGTGAATGTTTATGGAATGCCTAATCATATCGTAGGCCGGAATGGCGCCTTTATTATTGTAGCGCGGATGTGGCAAACGAGTGTAGGGCAAATCGTAAATCCGGTCGATCTCTTTTTCCTTAAAAGTTGGCCACGGCGGATTTACTACCACTTTTCTGTCGCCAATTCGCTGCACCAGTTTTTTGGCCTCCATCTTGTTCGATTCTTCCTCGATGTGCATAAAATTTCGGGCAAACTCTTTCTTTTCCTGCAAACAGGTATCGTGCGATGCCAGTTCCAACTCATCCCAGTTTTTCTTTGTGGCGTAAGCTTCATCAGCTCCGGTCATAAAAACGGTTTGCGGAATGGTCGTGAGACTCTCTATCGGGATGCCACGCTTTACCAAACGGGCAAATTCAACAATAGATTTTTCGCCCATACCGTAAAACAGCAAATCGGCGTGTGTATCAGCTAAAATAGATGGCATTAATTTGTCCGACCAATAATCATAATGTGTTACCCGGCGCAAAGAAGCTTCAATTCCGCCAAGCACAATTGGTACGTCGGGATAAAGTTCTTTTAAAATGTTTGAGTAGGTTATGGTGGCGTAATCCGGGCGCTTTCCAACTTGTCCTCCAGGAGTGTATGCATCGTTCGACCGCTTGCGCTTCCCAGCTGTGTAATGGTTAACCATCGAATCCATGTTACCTGCTGTTACAGCAAAAAACAGCTTGGGTTTCCCCAGCTTTTTAAAATCGCGTAAATCGTCGGTCCAGTTGGGTTGCGGAACAATTCCTACACGCAATCCTTCGGCTTCCAAAACCCGGCCAATTACTGCGGCTCCAAACGAAGGGTGATCAATATAAGCGTCACCCGTAAATAAAATAACATCTAACTCGCTCCATCCAAGTTGTTTCACCTCCTTTTTCGAGGTGGGGAGCCAGTCTGTAATATGTAGTTTGTTTTCTGTCATTAAACTAAATTATACCCTTATAACAAAGAATGGTCAAATATGATTAAAAAATATTTCATAGCAGACAAATTAGTGTTTAAGCAGATTAGAGCATCAATAAAATAAGCACATAATAAAATTCAGGTAACGGTGTTAATTCAAAAATCCTTTTATTTTTGTATTAGTGTATTTGAACTTAACAGCAATAAATGGAATTACCAGGGCCAAAGGATTTGTTCAAAGTTCAACACCCCGCACCCGCCAGCGGTGATTATTTCGCCAAATTCCTGATGTATATTCTTCGTTATAAAAAGCTCAATAAAATTTACAGTCAAATTGCTGAGAAAAAAGGTGTTGAATTTATTGATGAATTGATAAAAACGCTGGAATTCAACATTGAGTTTGATGAGGAACAATTGAAAAAAATTTCAAAAGAAGGTCCGCTAATTATCGTTGCCAATCATCCGTTGGGTGGTTTCGACGGACTGTTGCTTATAAAATATATTTCAATGGTTCGCACGGATATTAAAGTGCTGGCCAATTTTCTGCTGAAAAAGATCGATGCCGTTTCTGACTATTTTATGGAAGACGACCCATTTGATGATTCGGAGCAAGGTATCTATTACGGATTAAAAGAAGCTGTCAAGCATTTGAATGCCGGGGGAGTGCTCTGTCTTTTTCCGGCCCTTGATGTGCACACAAAAGATACTTTTGGTAGTGTAACCGATAAAGTCTGGCAGTTTCCGATGGTTAATTTTATAAAAATGGCACGAGTTCCTGTTGCTCCCGTACTTTTTCAGGGAACCAACAGTCGCTTGTTGCACCTGATCGCTAAAATTAATCCGTCATTAAAGAGTGCGCGAT
>DASQBW010000551.1:0-5448 GCA_035635015.1 Draconibacterium sp.
GATGAATACCTGCATATGTACCTAACCACAGATTTCCTTGTTTATCTTCTGCCAGAGATGTGATAGCATTAAATGCAAACCAATCATCAGCTGGATTAAGAAATGGAGTAATATCGCCTGAGACTTTATCAACCAAATGTAATCCTTCCCAAGTTCCAAGCCAGAGCCTTCCTTTAGAATCCTCAAGCATTGTATTTATTACATTATTTACCAAACTGGTTTTTGTGTTGGCAGGATCGTGTTTGAATTCGGTGAAAGAATACCCATCGTATTTGTTTACACCATACCAGGTTCCAAACCACATAAATCCTTCTTTATCCTGGCAAATACTAAATATTGAATTAATGGACAGTCCGTCTTTCGTGGTGAGATGCTCAAACCGGATATTTGATTGTGCGTTTGCATTGTAAATACCTATGGTGGCGATAAAAATAATTTTTAAAAGATGAATCAAGTATTTCATTTTGCCTTTATTTTTAACGGTTTGGTATTTGAATAATAAATGTTGTCCCTTCTCCTTTGGTTGATTCAACTTTGATTTCTCCTCCATGCGCTTTCACAATATCATAGCTCAAACTTAATCCCAGTCCTGTTCCCTGGCCGGTTGGCTTTGTGGTGAAAAAAGGCTGGAAGATTTTATCTTTAATGTAGTCGGGGATTCCGGAGCCATTGTCCTTTACGCAGATTTTCACCCCTAAATCCCCTGAAGGGGACCTTACGGCAGCTGTAGTTACGACCACTGAGGGTTTATAGCCCCCGATATTTTGCTTTGCTTTCTCATTCACTACATAAAACGCGTTGTTAATCAGGTTCAATAATACCCGACCAATATCCTGCGGAACAACTTCGGTTTTTGGAAGTGTTTCATCGGCTTCCAATTTAAAATCGGCGTTAAACGACTTGTCTTTAGCACGATACCCATGAAACGACAAACGTAAATACTCATCGGCCAGGGCATTAATGTCGGTTGGTTCCTTTTGTCCACTACTGCCGCGGCTGTGAAGAAGCATACCTTTCACAATTCCTTCGGCCCGTTTGCCGTGATGATTAATTTTCTCGAGGTTTTGGACGACGTCATCAATGATCTCGTTTACTTCTCCATTATTTCCATTTTCAATTTCTTCTTTCAGCTCATACAACAATTCGGTACTTACCTCTGAAAAATTATTTACAAAGTTTAGCGGATTCTGTATTTCATGCGCAATGCCGGCGGTGAGTTCACCGAGCGAAGCCATTTTTTCAGTTTGGATAAGCTGTGTTTGAGCTGCTTTCAATTCATACAGAGTTTTTTCAATCTGAACTTTGGCCGTTTCCAGATGGTTAAAATCTTCATAACGGGCATAAGCAATAGAAAAGACTTTAGCCAGGTTATCTACCATTTCCAGATTGTCTTTGTTTAGGGGAGAAACATCGCCGACATATAACATTCCTTGTTTGAACGGAATAAAATGTAAATTCAGCGATTCGGGAGCAGAAGCGGATCCCTGATACGTTTCAGCACTTTCTACCTGGCCGAGTTGCATCATCGAATTAATCCAATTGATAAATTCCTGTTTGTTCCAGTGTGCCTTGAAAATTTGTTTTTTTCGCCAGTGCACAACGGTGTTTTTTGTTAGTTCGTTTACATCGAAAGATAAATTCAATACACCCAGTGCTTTGCCTTTAGGCGTACTTAAAAACACCTGCACCTTCTCATTTTCTTCATCGATAATAAAAACGCCACAGCGAATAAAGGGAACTTCAAGTGCCTGTAACTCGCGCCAGATCACAGGTGTTATCCGGTTCAGATCTTTGGAGGTTCGCATGCTGGCAATTTCTCCACGCACCCTGTCCAGTGACGCTTGTTTGACAGCTTCGTGCGCCTGTTTTTCAGCCTTGACGATATCAAGGTATCTTTGGTAGGTAAGTGAAAATGCATTTGTAAAACGCGCAACAACATGTTTTTCATCTTCCGAAAGCGGATTTACGGAATAGACAAAAACATAACCTTCGCTAAAAATAAAACAGTGTGCAATCTGTTGCTTCGGGTAATCAGATACTTTGGGAAAACGATACCCGGGTTCTTTTTCCAGTGTCTCGTAATAATTTTGAACTTCATCACCAACAAGTTTGTGGGAAAAGAATTCTTTTTTGTCCGTCCAGGCCTTGTAGGATTTCTGCAACATGACGTGACGTTCCACATTAAGTTTGCCGTTTATCACCTCACTTACCTTTTTGTTGTCGCGGGATAGCAGTGTTGACCAAACTTCCATAACTGGTGTTTCATTGAGGATAACTATTCCGCATCGTTCCATTATAATTCCCAACCGTGTTAATTCGTCAAAAACAATAGCTGTAGCACCAGAAATATCTTTGCTACTGTGCATGGCCAGCGCTTTGGATCGTACACGTTCGAGCGATGCTTCTATCTGTGCTTCGCGGGCCTGTTTTTCAGCCTTGACGATATCAAGGTATCTTTGGTAGGTAAGTGAAAATACATTGGTGAAACGCTGAATGACATATTTTTCATTTTCCGATAATGAATTGATGGTAATAGCAAAAACATAGCCTTCGCTAAAATTAAAACAGTTTGCAACCTGTTGCTTCGGGTAGTTAGATACTTTGGGGAAACGGTACCCGGGTTCTTTTTCCAGATAATCGTAATATTTCCGGACTTCATCACCAATCAAGGTGTAGGAAAAGAATTCTTTTTTGCCTTTCCAGGCTTTGTAAATCTCCTGCAGCATGATGTGACTGTCCGAATTAAGTTTGCCGTTTATTACCTTACTTGCTTTTTTGACATTGTGTGATAACAGCGTTGACCAAACTTCCATTATTGGAGGTTCATTGAGGATGACGATTCCGCAACGTTCCATTTTAATTCCCAACCGTGTTAATTCGTCAAAAACAATAGCCGTAGCACCAGAAATATCTTTGCTACTGTGCATGGCCAGCGCTTTGGATCGTACACGTTCGAGCGATGCTTCTATCTGTGCTTCGCGGGCCTGTTTTTCTGCGTTTACGATATCAACATAGCGTCGGTATGTATGAGAAAAAACTTTAGTAAAACGAAAAAATATTTGTTTTTCCTCGTCGGATAATGGTTCTATTGTGAATGCAAAAATCTGTCCATGATTAAAAAAGAAACTGTTGTTGATCTGGTGTACAGTATGCGCATCCGTTCGAGGAAAGCGGTATTCCTGAACTTTTCCCAGTGTTTCATAATATTCCCTGACTTCTTTACCTTTTAACTCATAAACAAAATATTTTTCACCGTTTTTCCAACTTTTATAAACGCCCTGTAACAAGGGATGAATTCTTGAATCGAGATGACTGGTAATTACTTCCACCACCTGCTTATTCTGTGGAGACAGAGGCGTGGTCCAAACTTCCATAACGGGAGTTTTACTCTTGATAATTACAATGCCACATCTTTCCATACGAATGCCCAATCTGCTTATTTCGTTAAAAACTACTTTTGTTGCACCCGATATATCTTTACTGCTACGCATGGCCATTGCCTTTGCTCGTACCCGTTCAAGGGAGCTTTCAATTTCAGCTTCTCGTGCCTGTTTTTCTGCTTTTTGCAGGTCGATAAAACGGGTGTATGATTGTTGAAATACACGCCCAAACCGCTGTATTATATCTATGTGAGCATCCGACAAAGGTTCGAAACTTCCCGACATCATTAGGCCATAATCACTAATAACGCTGATTGTAAAAAGAGTGTCTTCTTCTCTCATACCTTTTCTTACAGCTATCGGTAGCCTGGACATTTCAGTATGCTCAAACAAATAGTCCTCCCATATCTTTTTGGTATCTCCTGATAAAGTATACAAATGAATTGGAACTCGCTTTTGCCATGCTTGCAGATAATTAATAAATACAGGATTTTCATTATAATCTATCCGATAGCTTTCTGCTGTATTTTCAATCTCAGGATTTGAAGACCACCAGGTGGTATATTTTTCAGTGTCGTTGAATGTCCAGATAAGGACTCTGTTTAAGGCGAGATCAAGTTGTTTTAGTTCACTAAAAATTTTCCCGGCTATTTCGGCAATCTCTTCAGATTTGCTCATCGTTATAGATCGGCTTCTTATTCTTTCCAATGCTGTTTCAATCCGGGCTTCACGGACGTGTTCTTCTGCTTTTTTGAGATCAAGGAAGCGGGTATAGGTTTGTTCGAAAACCTTCGAAAACCTTTTCAGAATATCAGTCTCATTATCGGTAAGTGTTTTTTCATGATGCACGTGAATGCCAATCATAGAGTTTTTCTGTATGGCGAAGGCCTGCGTTAGATAAGATTGTTCCAGTATCCATTTTTTTCGTTCCTCGGGAACAATCTTCAGATCTGTGTTCTTAAAAGCATAATCGAACCAAAGGTTCTTTTCTTCACCATAGATCTTCGCTACAAAATCTTGTTGATTGTCCCATGCAACGTAGAAATCGTTGATTGACGGTGCGTTGTAATATGGTAAGCGAAATCGTGCAGGTTGTGTCACTTTATCTTCCATCCAAAAATCAAACCCCTTGAATTCTTTGATCCTTGTGGCAATAAATGCGGCACCATCCAAAGCAAAATTCAAACTTTGCAGTTGCTCAAAAACCACTGAAACCACTTTCTGAAGTTCCTCACTGGTTTTCATTTCCAACGATCTTGATCTGACTTTTTCAAGTGCGGCTTCAACTTCCAGCTCCCTGTTTTTCTGTTCCAGTAACTTTTGCAGTTCCTTTAATCCTTGCTTTTGTTTGGTTTTAGGAGATGTGTTCATAAGCTTTTAATTACAGGTATTTCTGTAAACTGGATGCCAAACCTTTCTTCTAACACATCCAGATACAGTGAAAAGATCTTCAGAATTCTATCAATTAGCTATTAGGGGATTAAATTTCCGCTGCCCGTCACAATGATCTTTAACTTAAAATGGGTCGGTTTTGTTTTCACAACAACCTGAGACTCAAAATCGTTCACGCGTTGTGTAACTTTTTTATACCCCGAGCCATATATGGTAAACAAATTATGCCTCTTAAACGTATAGTATTTAAAGTCAGAACTTTTCAACTTACTTTAGTGCATTACATTTTGGGAGATATTTTTGGTTAACAATTTCTAAAGTTTTAATTTTAATAAAAAATAAGAGGGAGAAAGAAAAAATAAATTCATTTTTTTGTTTACAAGCGTGTATTTAATTATTATTGCACACGATTTCACGAGAAATCACTCTCCTCGTCAATTGTTCCAATAGATTTTCAACAATTATTAATCGAGAAAAAAGTTATAACATTATAATATGTATGATATTTTAGAACTGAACAAGAAACTTGTTCCTGAGTTAAAAGAGATCGCTAAAGAGCTCAATATTAAACGTGTAGAATCCTACAAGAAACAGGATCTCATATACAAAATTCTGGATACCCAGGCAGTACTTGAGGCCGAGAAAAAAGGCCAAAAAGAAGACAAAGGGCCAATGG
>DASQBW010000552.1:0-6979 GCA_035635015.1 Draconibacterium sp.
CTTTTATGCCGTGCTTTTCATCCAGCTGCTGTAACAAAGCAAACAAAAACGGGTTATCCGATTCTTTTGAAATGGATTGAAAGCGTGCAGTTCCATCGGCATGAATTGCTCCGGCTATTTCCTGTTGTTTTTCGGGAAGAACAGCAAAATCGAGCAACATAAATTTCGATAAAAAATGAACTTTCGGTTGGCCGGTAAAGTACTTTACGTTTTGTTCCAAAGCCACCGGTGCCAGCGGACGATACCATTCGCGGCCCTTTTTCTCCATGCTCAGTTTTTTCGACAGTTCTTTCGAGCCGGCAAATGCTATAATACTGCGGTTTCCCAAAGCCCGCGGTCCGGCTTCGCCAAAGTTATTACAAATACCAATCAGCTTTTGTGCTGCCAGTTGTTCGGCTATTTCGTTTATGGTTTTTCCCGAAAAGTCAGCTTTATAGTTTTCAATTCGCCAGTTGTTTAAATAGGCTGAGTTTACCTCAACTATCCCGTGCTTTTTCCACTCGGCGAAAGCTGCTGCACCCAATGCCAATCCAGAGTCTTCTGTGCACGGCGGGATAAAAAACTGTTGAAACATTTTGCTGTTTACAATGCGCGTGTTGGCCACAATATTTAATGCAGAACCACCGGTGTAGTACAAATTTTCGGCACCGGTTTTTTCCTGCAACTCCTTTAGCCTCTTTAAGATCTCCTGCGAAAAAAGTTCCTGCAGCGTAGTCGCGATATCCTGAATAAACGTATCTTGTTGGTTAAACGATCTCAGATCGATTCCCCAGTCTCGTCTTGCAGCTTCGAAAAACACAGATGTTTTTCCCCAAATATCCTGGAAAAAATTGTTGCTTTTCAGCCAATCTCCTAACTCGGGGCGATAAGTGCCAAGACCGGAAAACCCCATAAATTTTCCTGAAACAGCATTTTGTTCGGGCAGCTTTGCCCCAATTATAGCAAACACCAGTGCATTGGCATTAAACAGCGTTGAGTAGGGTTTTAAATCCCAGTGGTATTCGAGCCACTCCAACCGATTATTCTTGTACAATGCAGCCGAAAAATTGCTTAAACTCGCGCCACCATCAAAATGTACTAACAAACTGTTATCCTTCAGGTTTCCGTAAAATGGCAGACACGAAAACATATGTGCCAATTCATGGTTTAACACCCAGGCTTCTTTTTCCCCGCCAAACCACCAACATTTTCCTTTTTCTAAACCGGTCGCTAATTCTTGGTTTAACGGCGCTTCAAAACGTGCTTCGCCACTTTGCAGCAAAAAGGTGCGCCCAACCACATTATCTACAAAAACCAGGTCGAAATCTTTGCCAAGCAGTTTCTTTTCTTTTAAAATCGATTTCAGATGAATATGAAGCGTATTATCCCTTTTCCGACGCGAAATCCTTTCCTGCTGTAAAAACCACTCCACCTTACCGTTTTGCATTAACACCAGATTATGATCGTGGACATAGAAAGGATGTTCATAATCGAAGCGATCCTGAATACCATAAATTGCTAATGTTGGTTTTTCTTTATCCATGCAGAAACTCAAAAGAAAATTGCATTGAAACAACAATCACCAACAGCAAAATAAACAGTAGTTCGCTCCAGAAGCGACTTTTCATAAAAACAAAATAATTAGCTACGAGATAGGTTACCGGAATAGCTGTAATAACAAGCATTTCCTGCGAAGTTACCGGAATAAAAGTAAATCCAACAAGGGAGAAAATAAAGATCCAGAAAAAGACGATGAAATATTTTCTGGAGCTAATTTTTTTTGAATCGTACTGGCTGAACATTCCAATACTACCTGTAATGGTATATAAAATAAGTACTCCTACAAAAATGTGCAATGGAATATTCTTCCGAAAATGATTTACCGGGGTGATTATGTTTTTTTCAAAAGTAACGACCAGCTCAAAAAAACGATCGGCCAGAACTGTATACGACACTGCAAATAAAAATGGCAGTAATACACCCAGTAATAAAATAACAAGTTCGCGCCAACCGATTTCGCGACCAAGCAGCACAACACCAACTATAAAGGCTGGTATTAACACCATAAGATTAAAATAAAACAAGGTCCCAATTCCCAGTAAAAATCCAACATCGAAAACAGGTGAATAAGGCCGCTTTTTATCAAAAATGGTAAATAGCCTGTAAATTGCCAGTAGCATAAAAATTGCTCCAAAATACACAGGATGTAAGGTGTGCATAGGTACAAATCCACCAATGATTATGACGAATAGCAAAGCAGGTAACTTACTCTTTATACGGATAAACATAAACCTGTCGTTTACCAACTGCATCAGGTAAGAAAGTACGATTACCAATATAATTCCGCTTATTACCTGCACTAATGGTTTACCATCCATAGGCTGATAGAGAAAGCCAAAAAGTATATTACTGTTTTCGCCTTTAAAATAGTCGTAAGCAAACGGATACTGTAAACTCTTTATCCAAAATGCGATTGTAACCAAAGGCACCAGGAACAAACTTACAGGACTGTTCGACTTAAGTCTATTTAAAATCATGTAGTTTTGCTTAACAAATGAAGATCAATGCTATAACATAACTGAAATACCTCAGCTATTGCACTATTCTTTATAAATCAAATCCCAAATCTTTGCGGTAATATTTTCCTTCGAAGTCGATAACTGAAGCATTTTTAAATGAGGTTGCCAGTGCATCTTTCATATCGGTGCCGTAAGAACTTACCGAAATAACACGGCCACCGGCAGTTACCACATCATTACCTGCCTGTTTTGTTCCGGCATGGAAAACTATACTGTCGCTTACCTTTTCAGTTCCGGTAATTACTTTTCCTTTTTCATAATCCCCCGGGTAACCGCCTGAAACCAACATTACGGTTACGGCATCCCGATCGTCGAATACGATCTCTTTTTCGCCAAGCGTTCCGCTAGCAGCTCCATCAAGTAACTCTACAAAATCGGATTTTACGCGTAACATTACTGCTTCTGTTTCGGGGTCGCCCATACGCACATTGTATTCAATTACGTACGGTTCGTTGTTTACGTTTATCAATCCAAAAAAGATAAATCCGCAATAGTCGATTCCATCTTTTGCCAATCCCGAAACTGTTGGTGCAATAATCTGCTTCTCCACCTTTTCCATAAATACAGCATCGGCAAACGGAACGGGTGTAATGGCGCCCATTCCTCCGGTATTTAACCCGGTATCGCCTTCTCCAATTCGCTTATAATCTTTAGCTTCAGGAAGGATTTTATAGTCTTTTCCATCGGTAAGAACAAATACCGAAACTTCCACTCCGCTCAAAAATTCTTCGATAACCACTTTGCTGCTGGCCTCGCCAAATTGTCCGTCAAGCATTTCTTTCAGCGAACTTTGTGCCTCTTCAAGCGAGTCGATGATTAACACCCCTTTTCCGGCAGCCAAACCATCGGCTTTAAGTACATAGGGCGATTCCATTGTGGTCAGGAATTCAACTCCTTTTCCCACGTTATCGGCAGTTACAGTAAAATATTTTGCTGTAGGAATAGCGTGGCGAGCCATAAAAGCTTTGGCAAAATCCTTACTTCCTTCCAGTTCGGCACCTGCTTTTTTCGGACCAACAACTTTTACCGATGCCAGTTCAGGATCGGTAGCAAAAAAATCGTGCAAGCCTTCAACCAAAGGTACCTCTGGGCCTACAAGCATCAGGTCGATCTTATTATCAAGCACCAGCTTTTTTAGTTGCTGAAAATCAGAAACCCCACATTCGAGATTGGTTCCCAATGCAGACGTGCCTGCATTTCCGGGTGCAAAAAATAAATTTTCAACTTTATCGCTTTGTTTAATTTTCCACCCCAAAGCATGTTCTCTACCTCCTGAGCCTACAATCAAAATATTCATACTACTAAGTTTATTTCAAAAAAAGATACGGTTAAATGGCACTAAAACGATCGAAAAAGCTTTGCAGGCTTGCACCTATTTCTTCCGACAATTCGGTGCCTCCGGCACTTGCAGCTGCACGTTCCAATATTTGTAAATAATACATGTTGCGTTGAATTTCATCGCCAACTCCCATTGTATTCAATAGTTTTGGTTCCAATGAAAAATAATAGTTCAATTCATCGTTAAATGTATCGTATGCGTTTTGAATCATTTCAATGCCTTTATCGTTTGCTCCTGCACGAATATAAGTCTGTGCAAGTTCCACCGCAAAATATTCAACCTGAACAATAGAATTTGGAACCAGCTCATTACAACGATCTATAACCGCAATAGCCGAATCCTTTTTCCCTTCTTCAACCAGGGCCAATGCCAGTCTGTTAAAGGTGTTTCTAATGTTCGTCATCATACGGGTGTTGGTCTCATCAAGGTAAACAGCCGGATCGTTCATGTTACCCCAGCTAAAATTATTCATGAGGTTTTCATACATCCTTTCTGTATTTACACGGCCAAATTGAAGTTGTTGCGGATTACTTTCTGATTTAATTGGCACTAATCGGTACGCGAAACCTTCCAGCTGGAAATAATCGCCCAGGTTCATGTATTTACTTCGTCCTACTGTTATCGACCAGTAAATTGGTCGTTCCCAATTGTTGGTAGCCAGCATATCAAGTATCATCATTTCATCTTTCGAAAGCATACTATTGCCCGAAAGGTCGATTACGATTTCGTCTACAATTTTATCGTAATCTTCAGGTGCAACCACTTTATTTCTGATCACCGCTTCCTTATCCACCTTAAAATGAATTTGCTTTTTCGGAAGGTAAGCTGCATTATCGGCCTGCTGAAGTTTAGTGGCTGGATTATCATTAGCAATAAACTCAACAGCTTCTTCCAGCCCAACATAACTGCGCGAAATTCTCGAATCGTTGAGTAAATAAACAGCATCGCGTGTTCCCAAACGATACTGGTCGGGTTTTAAGGTAAACTCAATAGGCTCCGATTCGTAGGCTTTTCTGCGCATTTGATTAATGTACCAGTCGGTTTGCAAATAGCTCAGGTTGCATACCCGAACATCGGTTCTTTCACCTTCTACCTCCTGGTTGTACCACAAGGGGAAAGTATCGTTATCGCCATTGGTAAACAATACTGCATCCGGTTCACAGGTTTTCAGATAGTTTGCTCCAAAATCGCGAGCTGTATAACGTCCCGAGCGATCATGATCATCCCAGTTTTGTGCGCCCATAATTCCGGGTACCAAAATAAGTGTTAGCAGGCCGGCAATTCCTCCGGCTACAGTTTCGGGAATGTATTTCTTCAACGCTTCAGAGATGGCCAGCACGCCCAATCCAATCCATATTGTAAAAGCATAAAACGAACCTGCATAAGCATAATCGCGCTCGCGAGGCTGATGCGGATACTGGTTCAGGTAAATAACAATGGCCAATCCGGTTAAAATAAAAAGCAGGGAAACCACCCATAGTCCTTTTTTCCCTTCTTTGCCCCGGTTGTATTGGAAGAAGATTCCCAATAACCCAAGAATAAAAGGTAAAAAGTAATAGGTATTTCTGGCTTTATTATTGGCTAGTTGTGCCGGTAAGTTGTCCTGATCGCCCAAACGCGCTTCATCAATAAATTTAATCCCGCTCAGCCAGTTTCCATGTATTATTTCGCCGTGTCCCTGAATATCGTTTTGGCGCCCCACAAAGTTCCACATAAAATAGCGCCAGTACATGTGGATTACCTGGTAATTTATGAAAAACCGCAAATTCTCAACCATGGTAGGTTTTACAATCGTTTCAACCTCTCCCCTTTCATTTCGGTGTTGAATACGTACTCCTTTAATTTTTCCCCAATACTGATAGTCAGCTTCATGTTGCGGACTGACAGAACTCCACATACGAGGAAAAAATGTAGTAAATTTTTCATCGTAATTTGGAACAAAACGGGTGTAGGTTTCTACGTATTTCCCATCAATTTGAGAATATACCGAACTGCCTTCCGAGGTACGGTCGCCAACTTTGTACGGCGAATTGTAATACTGACCGGAGAAAAGAGGGCGCGACCCATATTGTTCACGGTTCAGGTAACCTAACAAGGCGAAGGTATTGTTTGGACTGTTTTGATCCATTGGCGGCTGTGCCGAAGAACGAATGATAATCATTGCAAACGAAGAATATCCAATAAATATAACGGCAACACCTAAAAGCAGGGTATTCAAAACAACTTTATGCTTTTTGTGGGTATAATAAATGCCGAAAGCTAAGCCGGCGATTATAGCTGCACAGTAGAACAGTACTCCCGAGTGAAATGGTAAACCAAAGCCATTTACAAACATCAACTCAAACCAGGAAGCGATGGTTACAAATCCGGGGATGATTCCATACATTATAGCACCAAGTATTACCACCGAAGCAATTAACGCCCAAATAATTCCTTTGCGCGTAACTTCATATTTTCTGAAATAATACACAAAAACAATGGCCGGAATTGCAAGCAAGTTTAACAAGTGAACCCCAATGGACAAACCAATAACATAAGCAATAAAAATCAGCCATCGATTGGCATAAGGTTCGTCGGCCACATTCTCCCATTTTAAAATAGCCCAAAACACCACCGCCGTTAACAACGACGAACTGGCGTATACTTCGCCTTCAACGGCCGAAAACCAAAATGTATCGGAAAAGGTGTAAGCCATTGCTCCAACCAAACCTGCAGCGATAATAGAAATGGTTTGTCCGAGCGTAATCTCATCGTTCTTTACCACAAGCTTTTTTGCCAGGTGGGTAATGGTCCAGAATAAAAACATAATGGTTCCGGCACTTGCCAGACCCGAAAGTACATTTACCATCTTTGCTGCTCCCTCTGGTCCGGCAAAAAGCGTAAAAAAGCGGCCAACAATCATAAAAATGGGTGCACCCGGCGGATGACCTACCTCAAACTTAACAGCAGTTGTTATAAATTCGCCACAATCCCAAAAACTTACAGTTGGTTCAATGGTCATTAAATAAACAATGGCTGCAATTAAAAAACTAACCCAGCCAACCACGTTGTTAAACAATTTATATTGCTTCATTTTCAAATG
>DASQBW010000553.1:0-5630 GCA_035635015.1 Draconibacterium sp.
CTTACGAATGGCAGGGAAATCAGTACGCTGCAGGAGGAAGCTATACTGCTTCTTACCAGACCATAAACGGTTGCGATTCGATATATACACTCGCCCTGGTTGTAAATCCTATATTCACAGGTATTGACAGCGATATAATCTGTGATAGCGAACTGCCATATACTTATGGAGACAGCACATTCTATGCTGCCGGCACAAAAGACGTGGTATTCCCTACTGTTAACGGTTGCGATAGTATAGTTACTTTTGACCTGATTGTTCTTGAAAGTCCTGATGACACAATTGATGTAACTTCTTGCGATGAATACGAAATGAATGGTGAAGTTTATACCGAAAGTGGCACTTACACACAAAATATTGAGAGTGAAGGTGGATGTGCCGGAACAATCACCATTAACTTAACAATTTTAGAAAGTACTCAAGAGATTATTAATCAAACAGTTTGTGATTCGTATGTACTAAACGGCAGAACGTACAATACAAGTGGTACTTACCGCCAATTTACTACAAATAATGACGGATGTACCCACACAATCATTCTTAACCTAACCGTAAGAGAAGAAGTGATTGAACTAACCAGTGAAGCAAGCGACCTAACTGTTGAATGCGATGGATTGGGCAATACAGCTGAATTAGAAAGTTGGTTACTTTCAAACGGTGCTACCGGAAACGCTGAAGTTAGCTTTGGCAACATTACCTGGAGCAACGATTTCGAAGGTTTAACTTCAGGATGTGGTAACACCGGTGAAACTACAGTTACATTTACCGCAATGGACGAATGTGGAAACACTGTTTCAACAACAGCTACATTTAAGATTGAAGATACTACAGCTCCTGATGTTATTTGTAACGATATAACCGTTCAGTTAGATGCAAACGGTATAGCAACTGTTTCAGTTGAAGATATCAACGGTGGAACAACAGACAATTGTGGAGGATTAGACACCATCTTTATCGACAACACAGAGTTCTATTGCGGCAATATCGGTGAAAACGCAGTAACTCTTACTGCAATTGATGAATGTGGCAACATAGCCACCTGCACAGCAACAGTAACTGTTGAACAAGGTGATGCTGATTGCGGAATCAATCCACTAAGAGCATCTGCTGATATTCTCGATGTTGTGATCTGCCCTGGAAGCAATATTATCTGGAATCCGAATATTCTTAGCAACGACGAAGGAATTGGGAGCAACGGTGTAACCATTACGATTGACAGCGTTCCATCAACACTTACTATCGATCTTGAGTCGGGTGACCTGGATTTTTATACCGATAATTATGAGGATTTCCAACTTGAGATTCCTTACACTATCTGTTCAAATGCAGATCCTGACAACTGTTCATCATCAACCATTACTATCATTGTTAAACTAGACTCGGACTGTGATGGCGTACCAAACTCAATCGATATTGACGATGATAATGATGGTATTCTTGATATTCACGAACAAGACGCTAACAAATCTACCTCACTAGAAGATAATGACATAGATACTGACGGAGATGGTGTTGTTGATCGTCTTGACCTTGACTCAGATGGTGACGGTATTCCTGATAACATTGAGTGGCAACAGACTATTGCTGAAGCTGCTAACCATGATGACTATGTAGGTTTCGACTATTACGAACCGCTGGGAACTGACTCTGATGGTGACGGATGGGATGATCGCTACGATGATAATGAAGAGAACATCTACTATGCAGCCTTTGATATGGACGCTGACGGAACACCTGACTACCTTGATATGGATACAGATGGTGACGGTATCGACGATATTATTGAAGGAAACGATGCTGATTTAGACGGTGTAGCTGATAAACAACCTACAGGCCAGGATTCGGACAAAGATGGTTTAGATGATGCATTCGACACTTTCGATAACTGGTTTATAACATTAGATAAATACAAAAATGCCATAAGCAGCAACGTTGCTCTACAGGATGAAGATAGCGACGGTAGAAGAGACTGGCGACAAGTACAAGATACTATTGTTCCACCACAGCCGCCAGCAGCATTACGAATGGTGATTCCGGAAGGTTTCTCGCCAAATACGGATAACAAAAATGATTATTTCGAAATCCAGATGAGTGAGGATGACCTTGACAACAGCATTTTCGGAGAAGAATATCCTGATGCACACTTGTATGTGTACAACCGCTGGGGTAACCTGATATTCGAAAAAGAGCACTATGGAAACTATGCCGTTTGGGGTAGCAATAAAGCTGAAGCCTGGTGGGACGGAAGATCAGAAAGTTCATTAACTATTGGAAGTGGAAAAGTACCACCAGCCACTTACATTTACATCTTGCAATTAAATAACCAGACGGTTGAAAAAGGAACCATATTCATTAATTACTAATCCATTAAATCACAATACAATGAATACTTTAAATAACAAAAAACAAAAAGTGGGTTTAAAAAATTGTGTACAATGGATTATTGTACTCATGGTACTCATTTCAACAAATGCATATGCCCAACAGGAACCAACCTATACGCAATACATGTTTAATACACAAACTGTTAACCCGGCCTATGCCGGTACGTGGGATGCTCTTGGTTTTATGATGCTGGCACGCGAACAGTGGGTAGGAATCGACGGAGCTCCTTCAACTCAAACCTTTTCTTTTCAGAATATTCATAAAAACGGAAGAACAGGTTACGGTTTAAATATTATCAACGATAAGTACGGTAAAGAGAAACGTTTCTCTGTATTTGGAGATTATTCACATATGGTTCAGGTTACTCCTGATTTAAAACTTCGAATGGGATTAAAAGCCGGATTTTCGGCTTACTCAAACAATCTGAGTAATTACCAGGTGTTAACCGAGGATGACCCGTTTTTCCAGGGAGAAGTTGATCAGAAATTCATGCCTAACTTCGGTATTGGTTTATTGCTTTATCAGAACAATTTCTACGCGGGTATTTCAATTCCGAAAATTGTAAACAATCAATTTGATAATAACTATAATAACTATTCGAGCCAGGCTGAATTACGCCACTACTACATTATGGGAGGATATGTTTTTGACGTATCGGAAAAACTGAAATTTAAACCAACCATGTTAGGGAAAGTGGTAGGAGGTGCTCCGGCACAGTTCGATTTTTCTGCCAATTTTCTGATTGCAGAAAAAGTATGGTTGGGAGCGATGTACCGTACTGGTGATGCCTTTGGATTTTTGGCTCAGTGGGTAATCAATAACAATTTACGGTTGGGTTATTCTGTTGATTTTGCCTATGGTGAGATTGGCGGTTACCAAAGCGGAACTCACGAGCTTATGGTATCGTACGAAATTGGTAAAGTTGTTGATGAAGTAATACATCGTTACTTCTAGAAAAAATATTTTGATGTTGTGTCTAGAACCCGAGTTGCAGCTTTACTTGTTGTTGCTTGGGTTTTGTTTCTTATACCTCTTTGCCAAAACAATACATTGTAAAAGCTGATTGCGACAATTATTTTTAAACTTTCTAATACTACCTCATTCGATGTTTCTCAATTCTATCAAACGGATTTCGATTGTGCAATTGTCAAAGATAAAGGAATAGCTTCCCTGTAGGATTAAGACAATGATGCCCAAGTAATTATTTTTTGTTCAGACTTTACCTTTTTAAGCTCATACATCCTGCAACTTTTGTATCTGCGCAATAATATTTCAATAATCGGCTAAAATTTCTGTCTATAAATTAACGAAAGCCGTAGAATCTGATAATTGGTGTAAAAAAGCATAATCAGGAAAGCAATTAGTAGTGAAGAAAAAAAGGGGAAACAGTGGACGCTTTTTGAAGATGATTGATAATTTACAAACCCCTAAACACAAAACCAATCATAAATACAGAAGTCGCTTCCCCTTTTTGTTTAATCATTATACATCTGATAAATCGGAAGTAAGTTAAGAACAAACATTAAAATACCAAAAAGTATTGTATTACGAAAATGTTAATTCTAATACTTTCGTCGCGGTTCAACTAAGAGGTCTTAACAACCGTTACAAAACAAAAATTGCCAGAAATCTTATCTTTTTGTAAACCGCTTCCATTTTTCCGAATAAAATATAAGCACATTGTACGGCATGAATCAGCAACAATAATTTAGTACTAATCTTCGCACGTTGTACATTTATACTTGGAATACACAAAATAAAGCAGTATTTCATCTGTAAAGATTCTTTCGATTTTATAATAAATAATAACAAACCCATTATTTATAATTAAAAGAAGGATGATCATTATTCCCTGGAAATGAAAATACTTATGCTAATATTAATTATTTTCTTGTCCGCATACGTATCGCAAGCTCAATGGTCGGATAAGGTACTTTCCTCGAACAAGCATTATTTATATTCGTCAGGCGATTATATTTTCGGCGAAAAACAGGCAGGGACTATTGGGTTAAACTATTCCTACAATAATAAATATACAGTAAGCATAGGATATTCGGCAACATTTAAATCGCCAACTTCACCCAGCGACAAGTTCTTAAAATCGGGTACAAACCTAAGCCCCGTTAGTTCTGCCCAACCTTTCGAAAATACTGAATGCTTACACATGATGGTTGGCCGCATTCTTGAGCTAAATAGAAAAAGGAGCATAAGTATTACACTTCAAGGTGGCCCAGGTATTTCGACATCCCGTGAGCCAGAATTTAGCCTTGAAAAATCGGGCAATCAATATAATTTTAAAACTTCGGCTTCAAAAAATTTCAGTCTTGTTTTAAATCCCAAATTAGAAATGCCAATCTGTTATTCAATTGGCTGTTCTGTTGGCCCTGTTATAATTGTTAACGGTAAATCAACCTTTGTTGGCGCCGGAATAGGCCTCATGTATGGAATTATCAAGAAATAGCCTATTAAAAAACAGAACCACAAAGGGCCAATCATAAACACATCTCAAAATATTATAATCCCATACTCGGTAGATTACTGATATTTTGTTAAGTAATTTCCACGCCTCCCTTCATTCATTCCTAGTAATTTTGTAACTTTAGCAGAAATTGTGATTTGAATTATAAACCCTATTCAATTTTTAATTATGTTGGCATCAAACGATGAAGCTAAACGTATGAAAAAAATTCTGGCAATCGATGACAACAGCATCAATCTGGAACTTTTATCGCAAATAATAAAGCTGTATTATCCCGACTATATTTTCATTAGCGCATTAAGCGGAGAAAAAGGTATTACCATTGCTGAAAAAGAAAATCCTGACTTAATATTGCTTGATATTATGATGCCTGAAATGGATGGGTATGAAACCTGCAGGATACTGAAACAGCAAAATAGAACTAAGCAAATCCCAATCATAATGGTTTCAGCCCTGGGAAGAGATAGTGTAGAACGAACAAAAGGATTAAATGCCGGTGCCGATTCTTTTATCTCTAAACCGTTCGATCAGGTTGAACTGAAAGCACAGATAAATGTAGCATTACGCATAAAATCGTATCAGGTTCAACTAAAAAAATTAAACTCAGAAATTACATTAATTGAAGAACGAGAAAGAAGGCGTATTGCTGAAAATTTGCACGACAGCCTTGGCCAAACCCTGGGTTTGGCATTCATAAATTTGTCTGCAATAGATGTAATGGAATGCCATCCAAAAATTAAAGAAACTATAAGATTTACATCGAAAC
>DASQBW010000554.1:0-9445 GCA_035635015.1 Draconibacterium sp.
ATTCTGTATTAATTATGAGGTCTTTAAAAGCGACTCGCAAATAATTTCATAACATCTATCCGTTGTAATTTTTTTATTCATGTTGTTGAAAAGTTTGGATGAAGAAATTTGTCCTGAATTTCTTCCATGATTCGAAACGATTATCTTTGCTCAACGATGGCAAAAAGTGAAAAAAAATATGTTGAAACACCCCTGATGAAGCAGTATTATTCCATCAAGGATAAACATCCTGATGCGGTGTTGCTTTTTCGGGTGGGCGATTTTTATGAAACATTTGGAGAGGATGCCATAAAAGCGGCTGAAATATTGGGGATTACCTTAACACGGCGGGCAAACGGTGCTGCCAGTTATGTAGAGTTGGCAGGTTTCCCGCATCATGCACTCGATACTTATTTGCCAAAATTGGTGCGGGCGGGGCAGCGGGTTGCCATTTGCGAGCAGTTGGAAGATCCAAAGATGACCAAGAAGATTGTTAAGCGTGGAATTACCGAATTGGTTACACCCGGAGTTTCCATTAACGACAACATTCTTGAAAACCGGGAAAATAACTTCCTCGCATCTGTTCATTTTGATAAGAAGAGGGCAGGTGTTGCCTTCCTCGATATCTCAACCGGTGAGTTTCTTACTGCCGAAGGAAGTTTTGAATACATAGATAAACTATTAAATTCATTTCAGCCAAAAGAAGTGTTGTTTCAACGAGGAAGAGGGAAGGAATTCAACGAGCGATTCGGTACAAAATTTTACACTTTCAATCTGGAAGACTGGGTATACACCAACGATGCTGCCAACGACCGTTTGACCCGCCATTTTGAAACCAGCTCTCTAAAAGGTTTTGGCGTGCATAACATGCAACTGTCCATTATCGCAGCAGGTGCAATTTTGCATTACCTCGATATAACACAACACCAGAAATTAAGTCATATATCGGGTTTAAGTCGGATCGAGGAAGAACACTATGTTTGGCTCGACCGTTTTACCATTCGTAACCTGGAACTGTTTGCTCCCATCCAGGAAAATGGGAAAGCACTGATTAATGTAATTGATAAAACCATCACCCCGATGGGATCGCGTTTGCTGAAACGCTGGATGGCACTGCCTTTAAAAGATATCGACCCGATAAACGAGCGGCTGGAAGTGGTGGAACTTTTTCTGAAAGATCCCGAAACGAAAGAAAACCTGGAAGAACATCTTCGTCAGATGGGTGATTTGGAGCGATTGATCTCGAAAGTTGCTGTGGGCCGCATTAACCCGCGGGAAATGATGCAGGTGAGAAATGCCCTGGCTGCAATTGTGCCTATAAAAACTGCTTGTGGCCATGTGGATAATTCAGCTTTGAATCGTTTTGCAGAGCAATTAAATCCCTGCAATCTGATAAGAGAGCGAATTGAAAAACAAATTGTTGCCGATCCTCCAACGGCCATTAATAAAGGGAAAGTAATTGCCGTGGGTGTTTCTGCAGAGCTGGACGACTTGCGAAAAATTGCTTACTCAGGAAAGGATTATCTGGCGCAAATTCAAAGACGCGAAAGCGAAAAACATGGAATACCATCGCTGAAGATCAGTTTTAATAATGTTTTTGGGTACTACATCGAGGTGCGAAATACCCACAAAGATAAAGTGCCGGCTGACTGGATTCGGAAACAAACACTGGTTAGTGCCGAACGTTATATTACCGAGGAGTTAAAAGAATATGAGCAGAAAATACTTGGGGCAGAGGAGAAAATCCAGGTGCTGGAAAGTAAACTTTTTGGTGAGCTGATTTTTGCATTGTCGGAATACATTGCGGCTATTCAGCTGAATTCAAATATTCTGGCTCAGATTGATTGTCTATTATCGTATGCAAGCTGTGCAATAGCATATAAATATTTTCGCCCCGAAGTGAGTGAAACTGCTGCCATTGAGATCAAGGAAGGACGGCATCCGGTAATCGAACACCAGCTACCTGTTGGCGAGTCGTACATTGCAAACGATGTAAAGCTGGATCAGGAAGACCAGCAGATCATTATTATTACCGGTCCGAACATGGCGGGTAAATCGGCTTTGTTGCGCCAAACTGCATTAATTGTACTGATGGCACAAATTGGATCTTTTGTTCCTGCTGAAGTGGCAAAAATTGGCTTTGTAGATAAGATATTTACCCGTGTTGGTGCATCGGATAATATTTCACTGGGCGAATCAACTTTTATGGTGGAGATGAACGAAGCGGCCAGCATTCTGAATAATGTTTCCGACCGCAGCCTGATTCTTTTCGACGAGTTGGGGCGCGGAACATCAACCTACGACGGGATTTCCATCGCCTGGTCGATTGTGGAGCATTTGCACGAGCATGCTTATGCAAAAGCAAAAACCCTGTTTGCAACACACTATCACGAGCTAAATGAAATGGAAGGAGCTTTTCCGAGGGTGAAGAATTTTAACGTTTCCATAAAAGAAGTGGGCAACAAAGTTATTTTCCTGCGCAAACTGGTGCGCGGAGGAAGTAACCATAGTTTTGGTATCCATGTAGCAGGTATGGCAGGTATGCCAAAATCGGTAATAAAACGAGCCGAGCAGATTTTGTCGAAACTTGAAGGAGGCAAAGAAAAGCAAAGTTTAAGTAAACCTTTAGAGGAGATTGGCGGAAATAGGGAAGGTATGCAACTGAGCTTTTTTCAGTTGGACGATCCTGTGTTAAAACAAATTAGAGATGAAATTGCCGGCCTGGATGTGAATAACCTAACTCCCATAGAAGCATTGAACAAACTCAATGAAATAAAGAAATTGACGGGAATATCTTAAAGGATTCCAATAATTTTTGCCAGATAAAAAAATAGCAATATATTTGCATCGCTTTTGAAAAAGCAAGTTCTTTAAAATACGCGAGAATAGCTCAGTCCCGACAAACCAGAAATCTTTGATTTCATTGTTTGCCGAGGATGCTCGAAAAACTAACAAATTATAAATTTGAGTTTTTCGGCATTGGTAGAGCACAACTTTTTGGCAAAAGTTGAATATCGGTATTTGAAAAATATTTTGCGAGAATAGCTCAGTTGGTAGAGCACGACCTTGCCAAGGTCGGGGTCGCGGGTTCGAGTCCCGTTTCTCGCTCATTCACGATAATCCAAAGGATGCCCGGGTGGTGGAATTGGTAGACACGTTGGACTTAAAATCCAATGATCATTATGATCGTACGGGTTCAAGTCCCGTCTCGGGTACTTTTGCGAGAATAGCTCAGTTGGTAGAGCACGACCTTGCCAAGGTCGGGGTCGCGGGTTCGAGTCCCGTTTCTCGCTCGTTTAAAGGCTTCGCATTTTTTTGCGAGGCCTTTTTTTGTTCCCCTTAAATACCAATTACTAAGTCTAAGCCTTTGTCTTCTTGTTCCTGTCTGACACAGAGATACCTTATACCCTGATATGATGACGTAAAAAAAGCGTAACAGTGGCACGCTTTTGTATTTTGTATTTTTATAAGAACTAATTAAACACGTAACGGATGTTTAATCCAAAGCCTCCCCAGTGGAAGCTGGTTTCATCTATAACTTCCAGAGCCGGGCGGTAGTCGAGGCCTAAAACTACCGGGATATCGTTGAATCGGTATTCGATGCCAATTTCAAAAGCAGCTCCCAAATTAAAATTGGTGTCATCCTTTTTTGTGCCGTTTGAATAATAAACATTTTCATTTAGGATCGCAAGGTAAGGTCCAACGCCCATGTACCAGTTAAAGGCTTCATCGGGTAGCGGCCGGTAAAAAAAATCCCAAAGCAGGTCGGCAGCAACGCCATCGCCAAATGAAAGATCGGCATGCAAGCGATTAAAATCTCCAGTAGAGAAGATTCCGTCGATAGCTACATTTCCGGCAGAAACATCGCCAAAACGAACTCCAATTTCCTGGGCATTTCCAATAAAAAATGCGGCACAAGCCAATACAACGGTAAGTAAACTCTTTTTTAGTCTTGTTTTCATTCTGTCTTAAAATTTCTGAATTAATAATTATTTTCCCAATATTTTAATTTTATCACCCCTTCTAAGAACGTGTGTCAATTCCAAATTATTGAGCAAAGCCATCTCTGCATACTTGTTTTTTGGTATTTCGTAGTAGTCAAATGCATCCTGCAAAGAAACGGACTCACTTCTTATGGAAATAATTTTGATTCGGGTTGGTTGTACATTTAGTTTATTTTGGTCGGTTAACCGCGCAAAGTTTTTCATTGTTGATTCAAATGCCGGTTTAAAACCATTAAATGAATCGCCTATGGATAGCCCATGAAACGTATAAACCATTCCATCTTTTTCAATAAAATACGATAATATTTTTAACACTTGTTCCTGCCCGGCTTCATTTTGCGAAACTTGCTGAGAAACGGTGGCTACTGTTTTTAACCCATTAACGGATAAGTTACTTTTATCGATCAGTGTAAGTTGCAAATCGTTTATTGTTTTTTGGGCTGCGGCATCTGCCGTTTTTTCTTTCGACAGTTCAAAAATTATAGCTGCGTCTCTATCTTCCGGCACTATTTGCACCTGAATCGGCGAGTTAATAAGTGTCCATCCGGCAGGGATTGGAAACTGAAATTTTAGGTCGGGATGAAAAAATACGTTGTTTTCAACAAATCCCTGGCGCGGATCTTCTCCGTAAACAATTCCGTCAATCCGATCAAGATATTTATCGGCATTCACAGCAAACGATTGTGCAGGAAGTTTGGCCTGCCACTCTTCGGTAAGCTGATGTACCGTTCGATTTCGTTCGCCCGGATCAGGATGAGTCGACATCCATGTCGGTATTCCGGTACTGTTACTTGCCAATTGCATTTTATGAAGGACCTCAAAAAAATCAGCCATTTTATGTGCATCATAACCGATTTTAGATGAATATTCAACACCTAACTGATCAGATTCGCGTTCGTTGGCTCTGCTAAAGCTCAGAAAAAGAAGTTGCATTGCCTGCATGGCTTCATTCGCAAACTGCGCAACTTCAGGTACTGCAATCATTCCGGTTGCCAGGGCCAATTGCCCAATTTGTTGTCGGGTTTGTTGCTGGGCTGAATGCCGGGCTGTTACGTGCCCCATTTCGTGGCCCAAAACACCCATTAGTTCAGCTTCGCTGTTAAACTGGGCCAATATTCCGCGTGTGATATACACATAACCACCGGGAACGGCAAAAGCATTTACAACAGGCGAATCCAGAAGCCGGTAATGATATTGCAATTCCGGACGATGCGAAATTTTCGCCATTTCTGTTCCCTTTTCTGTTATAAAATTGAGCAGATCTTCATCTTCGTAAAGTCCAAATGTAGAAATTACGGTTGGATCGTATTGTGCACCCAATGCAATTTCCTGTTGTTCTGACATAAACATCAGCTGTTTTTTCCCGGTTACAGGATTTACTGCACATGATGGTATGAGCAAAAATAGAAAAACAGTTAATAGAGTGGTAGTGAGTGTTTTGATTGTCTTCATCTTTCTTATGGTATATTGTTTGCTAACGTTTGTCTTTGTTGGCTTATTTGCTAATTTCGCTTTTATACAAAGATAATATCGAACTTTAATATTTAAAATCATTCGTATGCTATTACGTAAAACAGCGCTTGTGTATTTTAGTTTTTGGTTATTTTTATTTTCGACCCATGCACAACCCGCAGCGCTGTCGCTCATCGATACTGCAGATTTAAAAGAATACATCAGTTTTTTAGCTTCAGATGATTTACAGGGAAGAGCCTTGGGAACAGAAGTGGACGGACTGGAGATAACCGCGAATTACCTTGCCCGATATGCAAAGGAGCTAGGATTGAGTCCTGGTGCAGCAGAATATTTTCAGCCGGTGCCCGTAGTGCATAGTTGGATAAGCAACGATGCTGTTGTTGAAGTAAAAAATGAAAAGGGGAGATCTTTACTAAAGTCTGACGATCTTGTTAAGATTTACAATAGTTCCGGAGTGTTCAGTCTCAACAATGAACCTGTAACCTTTATTGGATTTGGAGAAAACATTGAATCACAGGAATTAGAAGACAAAGTAGTTTTGGTCGCTCAGGGAGATGCTGATTCGTTTGAAAGGAACGATTTTTTATGGGACAGTCGTCAGGAGAGTAAAAAAATAAATGCGATACTTGAGAAAAATCCGAAAGCGCTACTCACAATTACTTCTCCAATGGATAAACAGAAAGAAGTTTTTAAGCTATTTGATAAAGGTGAAGATCATTCTGAATATCGGTTAAAGGGTAAAGAAATAGTTTCACAGCCTGCCATATTTATTGGAACTCCAAAGGTTGCAGATATTCTGCTTGGCAGTAAAGGAGCGTATGAAAAATATTTGACAGCTATTTTAGCGGGTGGAGAAGAAAGCAGAGAATCGACTGCAAAATTGAGTTTAAATGTTGGTGTAAAACCGGAAGTAATAGAAACAAAAAATGTTGTAGCCTACATTGAAGGCACAGATCCTGTGTTGAAAGATGAGTACATTGTATTTATTGCACACTACGATCATTTGGGCATTAGCAAAGATGGCGATGTGTACAATGGTGCTGATGACAATGCTTCGGGGGTGGCAGCGATTATGGAAGTTGCCGAAGCATTTGCATCGCTTGATAAGCAACCAAAAAGAAGCATCGTTTTTCTTTGGGTAACTTTGGAAGAACTGGGGCATTACGGCTCGGGTTATTATTGCGAAAATCCGATATTCCCACTTGAAAAAACGGTAGCTGCTATTAACCTCGATATGGTTGGTCGGGTGTACGATGGCCCGCGTGATGATGTTTGGAAAGACTCTCCTAAAAAGGTAAAGGACTTTGATGGCTTATACACACTATCAAACGATGTGTGGCCACAGTTGGAGGAAATTAATGCACATAAATGTGCAGACCTGGGATTGGTTCCTGATACCAGCTTGCCAAAAGAACGATTTATGCGTGCGAGCGATCATTATTATTTTCATAAAAACGGTGTACCAATACTCAACTATGCAACCGGTTACCATGCCGATTACCATAAAGTTGGCGATGAAGCAGATCGGATTAATTTTGAGAAAGTGAAACGTGTGGCTGATCTTTGTTTTCTCGTTGCCAACGAACTGGCCAACATGGAGGAGATTGAATTTTAAATTTTTTCAAATCAATTGTTGCGCCCGGCAGTAATTATGGGTATCTTTCATAGTGTGAAAGACGAGGAACTTATTTAGTTACCGGCCGGATACGAATTAAAATTTTCGATAATGAACATCAAAAATCTTTTATTCCTGATTTTCCTGTCATTTTCTTTTTTTTCGTATGCACAGGAAGCTGCGCTGCAAACAATAACGGAAAATGACTTGGAAGCTCATCTTGAATTTATTGCAGGAGATAATATGCAGGGGCGTGAATTTTTTACCGATGTCCCCGGATTGGAACTTACGGCTGAATACCTAAAAGCACAATGTACAAAAATGGGCTTAAAACCTGGATTTGAAAGTTATTTTCAACCTATAGAAATGATTACGGTAAATTCAGATCCTGAGAAAAGTGTTTTTAAAGTGAATGCTGATAACGGGGCTGAA
This sequence comes from Draconibacterium sp., assembly GCA_035635015.1. Taxonomy (GTDB): domain Bacteria; phylum Bacteroidota; class Bacteroidia; order Bacteroidales; family Prolixibacteraceae; genus Draconibacterium. Next base: position 7,504 of record DASQBW010000554.1, read on the forward strand.
ACTTACTCAACTAAAGACATATTTTGGACGGGCGGCCGGGATGAAAGTGATACGATAACCGGCGAAATGGTATTTGCGGGCTATTGCTGGTACGACGAGGAAACACATTACAACGACACAAAAGAAATGGATTTGAAGGGGAAAATTGTATTGGCGATGACACGTAATCCGGAGATGGTAAAAAAGGGAGATAACCCGGTGTTACAAATTGAAACCAAAAAAATGTCGAAAGCTTTGATGGGTGGAGCAAAAGCATTGGTTCTGGTTAATGATCCAGCGAGTCCGGACAAAGACTTTATTAATGGCCTACAAAAACATACAACAGGTGGAAGCTTAAAAATGAAAGAAGAAACGAGCGGGAATTTGTCACCTCCAGTAGTTCCTTCTTTTTTGATTTTTGGCGCTGAAGAACTGGCCAATGAGATGCTGGCCGGATCGGGTAAAACACTTGCCGAGTTGCAAATGGAGATCAATGACAGTGAAGAACCGAAATCTTTTAAGATAAACCAATTAAAGGCAGAAGTTCAGCTGATAAAAAAGAAAGAGGAGATTATAGGTAGAAACATAGTTGCTGTTGTTGAAGGTAGTGATCCAGTACTCAAAAACGAATGCATTGTGTTTTCGGCTCATTACGATCATCTAGGTGTTGATGATGATGGGGCGGTATACAATGGTGCTGATGATAATGGATCAGGAACCGTAGCTCTTTTGGAAATTGCAGAGGCCTTTCAAAGTTTGGAAACAAAACCCAAACGCAGCATTGTTTTTGTTTGGGTAACTGCCGAAGAGAAGGGACTTTTTGGCTCTAACTATTATTCTCAACATCCGGCCTTCCCGCTTGATAAAACGTTGGTTGATATAAATCTTGATATGGTTGGCCGGTCAGCAAAACAGGAGTTGGTAAAGGTTACTTCGCCCATGGAAAGTCTGGCGGGGCCAAACGGGATATACATTATTTCGGGGAATCAAAGTAGCGAGTTGACCAACATCAGTAATGAAGTTTGTGATGAACTTGGACTTATACCCAGCGACGCCTTAACAAGGCCATTTTTAAAACGCAGCGATTATTATCATTTTTATAAAAACGGGATTCCAATTCTTGGATTATCAACCGGGCTGCACAAAGACTATCATAAAACCACCGATGATCTGGAGAAAATAGACTACACTAAAATGAAACGAGTTGCGCAGTATGCATTCAGGGTTGCATACAAAATTGCCAATCAGGATGAACGGATTGTGGTTGATAAGCCGGTGGAGTAACCCGACAATATTCGTTCGTTTTTATTTTATTATTCCATATCCATTAATTTTCCTTCCTAAAACAGAAGGTATTGCATATTGATAAGTTTGTGTTAATTCATTATGCAGTCTGATAATGTTTATTTTGAGCAAAAGTTAAAAATATACTTTTGTGCTCAAGGAATATAAGTATCTATATATAACAATACAGGAATGTCAAAATATTTAATCATTGGAGGAGTTGCCGGAGGTGCAACAGTAGCGGCCCGTTTAAGACGTCTGGACGAGCAGGCGGAGATCATAATTTTTGAACGCGGAGCACATATTTCTTATGCCAACTGTGGACTGCCGTACTATATTGGGGATGTAATTAAAGAGCGTGAAAAATTATTATTGCAAACACCTGAAAGCTTTAAGGCCCGTCTAAATGTTGAAGTACGCGTTATTAATGAAGTGGTTAAAATTGATCGCGAAAACAAGGCAGTTGTTGTCCGAATCGTTGAAACGGGTGTAGAATATACCGAATCTTATGACAAGTTGGTTCTTTCGCCGGGAGCAGAACCAATTAAACCACCCATCTCGGGTATTAATGATCCGTCGATTTTTACTTTGCGAAATGTAAAAGATACCGACAAAGTTAAAGCATATTGCAACGAAAACCAGCCACGAAGAGCAGTGGTAGTTGGTGCCGGATTTATTG
>DASQBW010000555.1:0-1524 GCA_035635015.1 Draconibacterium sp.
TTCATGCACTTTATTTTTATCTTTTTATAGTTTCACACAACGGGTTATCTTCATTAAAAATTAGAACAAAATATGATACAATTAGAACAAATGAATAATGTAGCCCTGATAAGCGGAGCATCAAGCGGGATTGGAAAAGAACTGGCTCATATTCATGCCGAAAATGGCGGAGATTTAGTTATTGTGGCACGCAGCAGCGAGCAATTAAATGCCCTGAAAAAAGAACTGGAAAACAAACATGGAATTAAGGTTTTGGTTATGGTAAAAGATTTGGCCTTACCTGAATCGCCAAAAGAAATTTACGACGAAATTAAGAAAGGCGGTATTAAAATCGAAATGCTGGTTAACAATGCTGGTTTTGGCAGCGTAGGAAAATTTCATGAATTGGATTACGAAAAACAGATGACCATGATTAACCTCAATGTAACATCATTAACAGCCATGACGAGGCTCTTCCTGCCTGATTTTATTCAACGTAATTCTGGAAAAATACTTAACACCTCATCAACTGCAAGCTTAATGCCGGGGCCGCTTCAGGCCGTATATTTTGCAACAAAAGCTTATGTAAGCTCTTTCAGCAATGCACTTTCGGAGGAGTTGCGCCACACCAATGTTACAGTTACCAACCTTATGCCCGGTGCCACTGAAACAAAATTTGGCGCCATCTCGGGAATGGACAAAACAATAATGTTTAAAAAAACAGCAAGCGCACGCAGTGTTGCCGAAGCCGGATACAATGCCATGCTAAAAGGAAAGTTTGATGTTATTTCAGGATTAACAACAGCTCAAAAAATCATGATCTCCGGAATTCCGTTTATGCCCAAAAAGCTCTTGTTGAAAACCGTAAAAAGAATGCAGCAAACCAATTAACCATTCGTTATGAGACAACTAATTTTCTGGTTATTTTTTATTGTATTTCTGGCATTTGTGGTTGGCGCCAATATATACCTGGCCAAACGGTTTTCGTTCTATTTCGAACTTCGAACAACACGCTACCTTTTTATAACCTTTGGCGCACTAAGTATTTTTATGATTGCAGGCATTGCCATTACTACTAATGCACAGGCAGCATTTGCAAACATGATTTACATTGCAGCTTCAATCGTAATGGGATTTCTGTTATATCTTTTACTATCAGTTGCTGTTGTCGACCTGGTAAGTTTATTTGCAAAATCTGTTCCCCGGTTGTTGGGAATTACCGCACTTTCATTGGCTGTTTTTATCACTGCAGCCGGGATTATCAATGCGCAGTACCGAAGAATTAGTAAAGTAGAAATCCCAATGAAAGGCCTCACAAACAATATTACGGCAGCTCAACTTTCCGATATTCACATCGGGCATTTCTGGGGGCCAAAAACACTGCAAAAAATAGTAGCTAAAACCAACGCACAAAATCCGGATGTGGTGTTTATAACCGGCGACCTTTTCGATGGGAAAATACGTTTGAACAGCGAAAGTCTGGAGCCACTAAAACAACTGAACGCGCCGGTTTATTTTGTAGAAGGAAACCACGATGGCTACTCC
>DASQBW010000556.1:0-6566 GCA_035635015.1 Draconibacterium sp.
AAGTAAAATATCTAAATCATATCCTACTAATTATAAACATTTTACGACTTATTTATAAAGGGAATAAATCGTTTCAGTTCGTTGATTTCATATTTAAAAATAAGCCCCATAAAGGCCATTACTAAAACAATATGAATTAAATATTTTATTACTGTTGACAATTCGAGTGTAAATTGTGCGATGACCACTACAACTGTGGCAGCCAGAAAATAACTGCCAATTCTTTTAAGATCATAAGGTACCGGAAAATGTTTTTGTCCGAGAAAATAGGAGAGTACCAGCATAATCAAAAAGCACGTAAATACTGCGATTGCTGATCCCATGTAACCCATTTTCGGAACCAATGCCAGGTTTAAAACCACAGTAATTGCGGCACCAATTAAAGCCATGTAAGCGCCGTAGCGGGTTTTATCGGTTAGTTTATACCACAACGACAGGGTGAAATACATACCATAAAAAAGATTGGCCGCCAATACAATGGGCACCACTTTTAAGCCCTCGTGGTATTGCTGTTGAACCATGAACTTTAAGGCATCGATAAACAATACCATTCCGATAAAAATGAGCAATCCGAAAATAACAAAGTACTTCATTACAACAGCATATACTTTGGGATCGTCATTTGATCCTTCGCGCGCAAAGAAAAAGGGCTCGAAAGCGTAGCGAAATGCCTGAATAAACATGTTCATCAATACGGCCAGTTTATAATTGGCCCCATAAATACCGAGCTGATACATCGGATCCTGTTCCTCAGGTACCAAAAAGGGTATCAGTACTTTATCGATATTCTGATTGATCATTCCGGTTAATCCAACAATAAGTATAGGGAAACCATAACTCAACATTTGCTTCAGCAATTTCTTATCAAACTGAAATGAGATTTTAAAGATTTCAGGAAGGAGTAATACCAGGGTAATTAACGAAGCCAGTAAATTGGAAATAAAGACATAGCCTACACCGATATCGGCTGAATAAATTGTTGAAATTATAGAATCGGGATTATTGTCTAAAATTCTCGGACACAACGAAATAAAGAACAAATTAAAGCCAATGTTAAAAGCAATATTTACCAATTTTATAAAGGCAAATTTTATAGGCCGGTTCTTAATCCGGAGACGTGCAAAAGGAATTGCTGTAAAAGCATCGACACCCAAAATTATGGCAAACCATAAAATATATTCCGGATGCTCGGGATATTGAATCCATCCAGCTAATTCGTTTCTGTAAACTGATGCCAGCATCACAAATGAAAAAGTGGTAAAAAACAAGGAAACCATCGAAGTGGAATACACTTTTTCAGGATCGTTGCTTTTTGAGGCAAAACGGAAATACGATGTTTCCATTCCGTAGGTAAGCAACACCAGTAAAAATGCCACATAAGCGTACATGTTGGTTACCACGCCGTATTCGCCGGGCATAAACATAAACGAATAATAGGGGACAAGCCACCAGTTTAAAAAGCGGCCCACAATGCTGCTAACCCCGTAAATAGCCGTATCGCTTGCTAATTTTTTAAATGGATTCAATTGTTGAAATTTTAGGCAAAGATAAAATCATTTGCTTTGATGCTTTTCAGCAAAACGATCTTTTACAATATGTTTTATCTTTGAACGCTAAAATAACGAGTTATGAAACGACATATTTTCCCAATTGTATTTATTTTTTGTTTGCTTGTGAGCTTTTTTTCGTGCTCAAACAAATCGAATAAACGCCCACGTAAACCGGTAAGTACCATTGTTATTTCTCCAGCAAAACAAATGTATAATTGTGGCGATATTGTAACATTAGAGGTTAAAACCCGATTACGCGACGGCGAACTAAAATCGGTAAAAGTTTATTACGAAGGTGAACTACTGAAAGAAAGTGATGAACTAAAATTTGAAATACCAAATGTTGAACTAAAACATGTAGGTAACATCAGTTTTCAAATTAATGCAGAAAAAACCGATGGTTTAAAAAACAGCCGTACAAAAACGATAAATGTGCTTTCTGATATTACACCTAAACAAATGACTTACCAGGTAAATGTGAAATATCCACATCTGAAAACTTCGTACACCCAGGGACTGGAATATTACAATGGTTATTTGTACGAAGGAACAGGTGAAACCGGCCATTCAAAACTGATGAAAATTAATATCCGCTCAGGAGAACCGGTTCAGTCCTTTGATATGGACGATAAGTATTTTGGTGAAGGAATTACCCTTTTAAACGATAAAATCTACCAATTAACATGGAAGGCACAAAAAGGTTTTATTTACGATTTAGAGACCTTTGCCGTTATTGATAGTTTTACTTATAAATCGGAGCAGGGATGGGGATTAACAAACGATGGTACCAATCTGATAATGAGTGATGGAACCAATGTTTTAACCTGGCTAAATCCCGAAGATTTCTCAGTAGTAAAAACTCTTCAAGTAGCGGATAATACTGGTAACTTAGTTAGTCTAAATGAATTGGAACTAGTTGATGACGTGATTTACGCTAATATTTACACCACCAATTTAATTGTTAAAATTGACATAGAAACAGGCAAAGTAATAGAACATATAAAAATGGACGGTTTAATAGATATGTATCACCGTCCGAACGACCGGATTGACGTGTTAAACGGAATTGCCTACGACGCCGAAAACGACCGCATGTTTATTACCGGAAAACTGTGGCCCATGTTATTCGAAGTAAAGTTTATAGAACAATAAAGAATTTCGAATGATGATTAACGAATGTAGATTTTAGAAGTTTCCTTCAACTGAAATCGTGTGTTTCTTTTCCGATCGTAAATCTAAAATCGTTAATCGAAATTCATCATTCCAATCTTAAAACAGGCTAGGGGAGTCGCCGTACCGAACGCGACCTAAATGTTTATAGGCCAAATCGGTAACTTCTCTTCCGCGTGGTGTTCTTTTTATAAAACCTTCTTTTATTAAAAATGGTTCGTACACCTCTTCAATCGTTCCTGCATCTTCGCCAACAGCTGTTGCAATGGTTGTTATTCCCACCGGTCCGCCTTTAAATTTATCGATAATAGCTTTTAAAATGCGGTTATCCATTTCATCTAATCCGTATTTATCGATGTTTAAAGCCGACAAAGCATGACGCGTGATTTCCATATCGATCGTACCATCGCCTTTTACCTGGGCAAAGTCGCGAACACGACGCAGCAATGAATTTACTATTCGGGGAGTGCCACGGCTCCGGAAAGCTATCTCATGAGCCGCCTCGTCGCTTATCTCCACATCCAGTATACCAGCCGACCTTTTAACGATTTGCGTTAAAATATCGCCGTCATAATACTCCAGGTGGGAATTGATACCAAAACGTGCCCGCAACGGAGACGTTAATAATCCCGACCGTGTAGTAGCTCCGATCAGCGTAAACGAATTTAGCTCGATTTGTACCGAACGTGCACTCGGCCCTTTGTCGATCATGATATCGATACGGAAATCTTCCATAGCCGAATACAAATATTCTTCAACAATAGGAGAGAGGCGATGAATTTCGTCGATGAATAAAACATCGTTTTCTTCGAGGTTGGTTAACAAACCGGCCAAATCACCTGGTTTATCCAAAACCGGTCCGGAAGTGATTTTTATACCCACTCCCAGTTCGTTGGCAATAATATTCGATAAGGTTGTTTTGCCCAATCCCGGAGGTCCATGCAGTAAAACATGATCCAAAGCTTCGCCACGCATTAAAGCTGCTTTTACAAAAATCTCGAGGTTTTCAACAATTTGTTTTTGTCCGCGAAAATCATCGAATTGTAAAGGGCGTAAACGTTTGTCAAGCTCTCTTTCGGTATCCGTATATGAATTTCCTCTAATATCTAATCCATCTTCCATCAGCACTAACTCTTATTCGGGAATAAAGATGCGTATTTTTTCAATAAGCTGGGCAGCAGTAAAGGGTTTTGATAAATACTCATTCATTCCTACCTTAAAACACCGCTCCCGATCGTTATCGAGCGTGTTCGCTGTTATAGCGATAATAGGAACGGGTTTTTCAATGGCATTTGCGGTTTCGTACTCCCTGATGGCTGCGGTAATTTCGTATCCATCCATTTCAGGCAGCATTATATCCATTAATACCAAATCGTAAGCATGTTGCTTTACATGCTCAATGGCTTCCGGGCCGTTGGTAACTGCAGTTACGTTGTAATTATATTTCTTCAAGTTAAATATAACTACCTTTTGATTTAACAGGTTGTCTTCTACAAGTAATATGTCCAATCTTCTTCTATTATTATTAATAATTAAACAAATTTAAAAATTAATACTAGTTATTATATCCTGTTGGTAATTGTTAATTACTATTTTTTACCAATTATGCAGGTTCTGTAAACAAGTTTGTTCCCGCTTTTTCAACAACTATTTTACCGGTTAATTTGTTCTTTGGTAATGATATAACTTTTCTTTTTAACAACTGTTAATAGTAGAAGTGATAAGTGAGTTGCTGTTTTGAACAGGTGTATTTCCTGTGGATAAAGTAGCATCAAAAAACAGTAAGATTAACGATGGTTTTTGAAATGCCATTTTATATGAAGAAATAATTGAAAAATGCAAAAATTAGTATAAAAGATTACTTTTGTTTTTTACCAGTTTATCAACAATACATGATAATTATTGTAGAAAAGAAACGTTTGAAAAATAAGAACTTTAAACAGAATGACAGAAAATTTCAACATACTTGTTAATAAACTAAATGCATTTAGGTTTAAGTACGGGTTGTATAAGTTGATACGGGGGGCAGCTTTGGTTTTTGTATTGTTAATTACCTTGTATACAGTGTTTTCAGTGGTTGAATATTACATTTACCTTTCTTCGCTAACACGCAAGGTTATCTTTTATGGCTATCTTATTTTTGCCGGCTTACTGGGTATACAGTTTATTTTGATTCCTCTGTTTCGCTTAGCACATATTTTAAAACCTATCGATCTGAAATCATCAACTCATTTGATTCAGAAACATTTTGGTGAGATTAAAGATAAACTACTGAATATTATAGAGTTATCTGATTTACACGAAAATCAGTATTCAAACGATTTGGTGATGGCCAGTATAGATCAGAAAATTGATGCATTAAAAGTATTTGATTTTAATGAAGCAATAGAGTATAAGAATATTAAAGTTGTTTCTATTTATTTGGTAATTAGTATTTTAATAACTTCAGGGATATTGTTATCAAACAAAAGTATTTTTACTGAATCAACAAACAGGTTGATACATTATAACCAGGAGTTTGTAAAACCAGCACCTTTTTCGTTTCATCTTAAAAATAATACTTTACAAGCTAAAAAAGGAGATTCTTTTATTGTTAAGGTTAAGGCAGAAGGAGATGAAATTCCTCAAATCGTATACATTAATATCGAAGGAAATAATTACCTGATGAAAACAACAGAAACAGGTAATTACGAATTTGAAATGGCCTCGGTGATCAATTCTGTTATTTTTTATTTTACGGATTTAAACTATAAATCAGATAGTTATAGCTTACAGTTATTGCCAAAACCTGGTATTAATTCTTTTAATATAAGCGTTGATCCACCAAAATATACACTTACCGAATCGCAGTTGCTTGATAACATAGGAGATCTGCAGGTTCCATGTGGAACAATTTTAAAATGGCAGTTCACTGGAATTGATGTTGATTCACTGGCTTTAGTGTTTAACGACTCCATTCGTGTAAAAGCAACCCAAAATGAAGGAATATTCGGGGTTGAAAAAACAGTCTTTAAATCAAGTAATTACAATGTTTATATTCGGAATAAAGTTACTGAAGAAGAGTTGGCATTGTCGTATAATATTGATGTGATACCTGATATTTATCCCGACATTCAGGTTATTAATATTGAAGATTCAACTCGTTTAACGCGTTATTTTTTTAAAGGTATTATTGGCGATGATTATGGTTTTTCATCCTTAAAGTTTCATTACAACATCGATAATACGGATTCAACCATTGCTTTACCGGTATCAAAAAATTTGAGTGATCAGGAATTCTATTACAGTTTTGATTTTGATCAAATTGAAGAAAGAGGTGTGATAACCTATTATTTTTCAGTGTCGGATAATGATGTTATAAATGGTTATAAAACAACAACTTCTAACAGCCATACTTTTGTTTTTCCTGACAAGGAAGAATTGCTTGCCAGTGAAAAGGAGCAGTTTGAAAACCTGGAAAATATGGTTAAAGAAAGCCAGGAACTGGCGAAAGATATTAAGAATGATCTGAATAATTTGCAAATAAAAAATATGGATACAAACATTTCTGATTGGGAAAAATCTCAAATGGTAAATGAAATTGTAAACAAACAAAATAAGCTTGAAAAATTATATGATAAAATAAAACAAGACAACGAAAACCTGAATAATTATCTGAATTCTTTTAATAGTAATTCTGATGAAATACTCGAAAAACAAAAACAAATAGAGGAATTACTTGAAGAAGTTTTTACGGATGAGTTACGTGAATTAATGGAAGAGTTTAATAAACTGGCAGAAGATTTTGACAGTAAAAAACTAAACCAGTTATCGCGTGATATGGATGTAACAATGGATGATTTGCAG
>DASQBW010000557.1:0-1801 GCA_035635015.1 Draconibacterium sp.
AGAGCCTTATGATTTATATCCCAACTATGTTTCGCTTCCTGATGATGCATCCAAATATCGTTACATCCGTTTTACTGTTCCGGATGTTAACCTTGGCCGTCTTCACGAAATCAAATTTTTTAACAATGAAAACGGAATTGAAGAACAAATCAGTGGTGAATTAATAACATCCTTTCCGGATGACATACCGCTTTTACAAAAAATAATAGATCAGGATGTAGTTACTTACGTCGATTTTTTCTCGCTAAGTGCTGAACACAAGGAGATGGATGAAATTTGGTTTGGATATGATTTTAAAGAACCGGTAGCTATTGATGCTTTTGAGTTTTACCTGCGGGGTGATGCTTATTTACGCCCCGGTACCACATATGAACTTCTTTATTGGGATTTTGGCTGGCAATCACTGGGCCAGAAGAAATTTAATGGCGAGCCACTTATGTTTGATAATGTTCCGGAAAATGCACTCTATCTAATAAAAATAATTGAAACGAATCGTTACAGCCGTATTTTCACCTACATTAACGGCAAACAGAAGTTTATGTAATATTCTGGTATTTGTGGTTTGTCTGAATTTTGCAATGCTGCCAAGCAGTTGCTATTTACTTGATATTGGCTTATGTAAAATAGAAAGGCGCAACAATGCTATTCATGGCATAAAGTATATTGAAATTTAGCGTTAAAATATCTAAACGCAGGTTAATCTTCTGGAACATGAAAGAAAAACTTTAATGGAAGTTGTAATATTTTATATATTGCATTTCAATATGTAAAAATAGTGTCAGATTGTATAATTATATGTATTTAAAAATAAGGATACAGGCACAATTTTTGGAGTAAACACAAAAATCAAACAAACAATAAAACTAAAACCACCAGTTCATGAAGAAAAACCGAACAAAACCAAACCTTTCACATTTCTTTCATTTGCTCATTCTTCTTTTATCCGGAATTTATCTTGCTTCGTGCGGAACAAATAGCGGAGCAGAAACACAGGGAGAGGTAGAAAGCCTTCCAGAAGAGGAAACTTATGTAGAAACCGTTGAAATTAACCTTCAGGATTTTACCCGCGAAATTATCAGCAACGGAAAGCTGGTTGCCAATCAAAAAGCCGGGCTGTATTTTAAAACCCAGGGAATAATCGAAAGCGTAAATGTTCGTAACGGACAGCTTGTAACCACCGGAGTCGTGCTGGCAAAGTTATTCGACGAGGATTATTTAATTGAATTAAAAAAAGCCGAACTGGCCATGGAACAGGCCGAACTCGACCGGCTCGATCGCCTGATGGGCATGGGATACAAAAGTGTAAGTGACGACATCCCGGAAGAGCGATTACGAATTGCCGAAGTACGTTCGGGCTATATCAGTGCCGAAATTCGATTGGAGGAGATAAAACAAGCCCTGGCAAATGCAAGCCTGAAAGCACCATTTACAGGGAAGGTTGAAGGCTTAAAACAAAAAGCGTATGAAACCGTCGATCAGTCGCAACCGTTTTGCACCCTTATCGACGACAGCCGTTTTACCATCGAATTCCCATTGCTCGAAACAGAAATAAGAGAGGTAAAGGCAGGGCAACAACTCACCGTTACCCCAATTATCGGGGGCAACCCGGTAAAAGGAAACATAACAGAAATTAACCCCAGAATTGATGAAGACGGTCTTTCGTGGCTAAAAGCGGAAGTGGTTAATCCGGGAGGTTTTATCGAGGGGATGAATGTTAAAGTGAGCATCAAAAAAGCAATTCCCGGGCAGTTGGTTGTTCCAAAAGAAGCTGTGGTGTTGCGCCAAAACCGCGAAGTATTGT
>DASQBW010000558.1:0-2309 GCA_035635015.1 Draconibacterium sp.
TCCATACCCAACAGAGTTTTGTGATTATATGGTTTCTGAAACGTCATACAGTTCAACTGCCGAGTTGATTTTTGATGTGCTTGAAGCTACCGGATTAAACAAAAATCTGTCGCAAAAAGCTGCAGAAGCATTGTATACCGGTATACTTACCGATACAGGTGGCTTTAGTCATAACATTTCGAAAAACACTTTTAAAGTAGTTTCTGAATTGTTGAAATATGAAATAAATACCGATAAAATTCAATCGTCGGTATTTCATAATTATTCGGCCGACCGTATGAAATTGCTGGGTTACTGCCTTAACGAAAGAATGCAGGTATTTCCGGAATACCGGGCAGCAATGATAAGTATTCGAAAAGAAGATTTGGAAAGATTTAATTTTCAGCCCGGAGATACTGAGGGATTTGTAAACTATCCATTGTCGATTAAAGATATCGTTTTTAGTGTATTGTTTATCGAAAAAGAAGGCTATGTTAAGGCATCATTCCGGTCAAAAGGTAACTTTCCTGCCAATGCTTTTTCGTCAGCACATTTTAACGGAGGCGGACACTTAAATGCCGCAGGAGGGGAGTCGGAATTAAGTTTTGAAGAAGCTTTACTAAAGTTCACGCAACTTTTACCCGAGTATAAACATCAATTGTTGGATTCAACAATTTAAAAATATTAAAAAATGAGTTTGAAATTAATTAAAAGATTTTTACTGGCACTGATTATCGGAGGAACGGTAATGTCTTGTATGAAAGAGAATGAAAATCCTTTTGTGCCACCAACAAAAGCTGAAGAAACAGCACTTTTAAACGAATACTTAGATTCAATACAAAACTGGGGAATGGATATTGATACCACCGGTTTAGGAGTTTATTATGTTACGGATTCCATAGGGAATGGTGTTTTTCCAGTATTCGGAGATACCTGTGTGGTAAGCTACACCGGCTTTTTTATCAATGGCCAGACATTTGATCAGGGAAGTGCCGACTACGAATTTGTGTTAGGGAATGAAGTTCTCATTGATGGATGGAACGATGGTATGAGGATGATTGACAAAGAAGGCAGGGCCTATTTGATCATTCCTTCAGATCATGCTTATGGCATTAGCGGTGTTCAGGATTACTATGGAAATTATTTGATTCCGCCGAATACAACAGTAGTTTTTTATGTAGAAATGGTAGATATTAAACCATATAATTAAATTTGCATCGGTTAAGAAATTTAGATAAGAAAATAATTAAAAGTCAGATGAAGAAAACGATATCATATATTTTATTGATGTTAGGTGCCGTTGCATTTTTTGCGTGTAATGATGGAATCGATTATGAAAAAATGAGGAAAGAGGAATTAGCACTGTTGGATGAATACATGGCAGTTGCTCATCCCGGAGCTGAACGTACTCCATCTGGCCTTTATTATTTTAATGAACCGGAAACCGGTGCAGGCGATACCATAAAAACCGGCGACAGGGTTCAGATTTATTATGCTACCTGGACATTAGATAAAACAGAAGAAGGTGTTATTGACAGCTTTTTAATCGATGAAACCAGTGGTTATCTTGAAGGTCATCGTTACGAACCGTATGAAGTAATTCCCGGAACTAATGGTTCGATAGTCGGTCTTGAAGAAGCATTGACCTATATGCAACCCGGAACACGTTCAAGACTGGTTATTAATTCGGAGTTAGCTTATGGGCAAAAAGGTTCAGGTTCATATGTTGGTGCATTTCAAACGATACTAATGGAAGTGGAAGTGTACAAAGTAATTCCTTTTAGTGTTGCTGAAGAAGAATAATAATTTGCTTGTTCGTTGTTTGTTATGAACAGAGCACAGCTGTTAAAAAAACTTTTACCCGGTTTTATTCCTTTATTTGTTTTCATCGCTGCTGATGAAATGTGGGGGACTAAAATCGGGCTTTTTGTTGCCATTGGGGTTGGTGTTGCCGAAATGACCTGGATTGCCATAAAGGAAAAAAGATTCGAAAAATTTGTGCTTTTTGATACTTTATTGCTAGTCGTTCTAGGCGGCGTTTCTATTCTGCTCGATAACGATATTTTTTTCAAACTAAAGCCCGGATTGATTGAATTGATCCTGGTTGCCGTTCTTGCAATTTCTGCATTCTCAAAAGTAAATATTGTTGGAATAATGGGGCAGCGTTATATGAAAGATGTTGCGTTTAACACTGCCCAAATGCAGCAAATGCGAAAGAGTATGAAGAATCTGTTCTATCTCCTTTTGGTGCATACCGTTTTGGTGTTTTATTCAGCCTTTTACATGAGTAAAGAAGCCTGGGCTTTCATAAGTGGCGGCTTGTTTTATAT
>DASQBW010000559.1:0-8319 GCA_035635015.1 Draconibacterium sp.
CATTAGCCAAAAACCATAGTGATTCTGCGGTACAAACATTTAAATCCCTAATTTTGCCACTCGATTTTCAATAACAATTTTCAACATGGCAGATAAAGAGCAAAAACTGTTCACCGATTTTGCACCCATCACAACGGAAGAGTGGGAAGCAAAAATTAATGCCGATTTAAAAGGCAAAGACTACGAGCGCTCTCTTGTTTGGAAAACTTACGAGGGATTCAAAGTACGCCCGTATTACCGTCAGGAAAACCTTGCAGGAAAAGAATACCTGGAAAGCTTACCGGGAGAATTTCCATATGTGCGGGGAAACAATAAAACCAACAACGATTGGTTCATTCGTCAAAACATCTTTGTTACCGATTTTGAAGAAGCGAACAAAAAAGCTTTAGAAGTGCTTGGAGAAGGTATTACCTCATTGGGTTTCCTTTTCAGCGAATGTGGTTCGGTTACCAAGGAAAGCCTGGGCGTGTTGCTAAAAGACATTTGTCTGGAAGCAGCCGAAATTAACCTGGTTTGCCCTTGCGACAACTGCAACTGCGCCGAAGCTTTTTCAGCTTACGTTTCGGAAGGCAACTGGGACAACGATAATGTGATTGCTTCAGGATCCATCGATCCCATTGGTACTTTCACTTTAAAAGGTAAACTGGAAGAAGATGCAGTAAAAAATCTGGTTCAGGCTGTTGAGGCTGCAAAAGCCGTTAAGAATTTCCGCGTAATTGGCGTTCACGGAAAATTCTTCGCCAACAGCGGATCATCAATCACTCAGGAGTTGGCGTTCGCGCTGGCACAAGGAGCTGAGTATTTAACACAATTAACCGAAGCCGGTGTTAGTGTTGACGATGCAGCTAAAGCGATTAAATTCAACATGGGTATCAGCAACAACTATTTCATGGAAATAGCCAAGTTGCGTGCCGGCCGACTTTTATGGTCGAAGATTGTTGAAGCTTACGGACCGGAGTGCAAGTGTTCGGCAAAAATGATTGTTCACAGCGAAACGCAACGTTTTAACAAAACGGTTTACGACCCGTATGTAAACATGCTGCGTACACAAACCGAAGCTATGTCGGCCACTTTGGGCGGCGCACACTCGGTTACCGTTTTACCGTTTAACGCTATTTACGAAGAAACAACTCCATTCTCGGAGCGTATTGCACGTAACCAGCAGATCCTGTTAAAAGAAGAATCGCACTTCGATAAGATTGCCGATCCTTCAGCAGGTTCGTACTACATTGAAACACTTACTGAAGCGTTGGCCGATCAGGCGTGGGAATTGTTCCTTGCGGTTCAGGAAAAAGGTGGTTTTATTGCTGCTTTTAAAGAAGGATTTGTTCAGGCTGAGGTTAAAGCGATGGCCGAAGACCGTAACAAAAAGATCGCTCAGCGTCGTGAAAACTTTTTGGGTACCAACCAGTTCCCTAACTTCACTGAAAACATGAAAGCTGATTTTGATGGTTCATTGTTCGAAGCAGTTGACCTGACTGAAGAAGGTGCTGATGTGGAAACACTGAAACCTTACCGTGGTGCTCAACCATTTGAGACATTGCGTTACACTACCGATATGTACGCTCGCGAAAACAAACGCCCGCTGGCATTTATGCTTACCATTGGTAATCTTACTTTCCGCAAGGCACGTGCACAGTTCGCCTGCAACTTTTTTGCAGTTGCCGGATTCGATGTGCAGGATAATAACGGATTCGCAACAGTTGAAGAAGGTGTTGCCGCAGCCAAAGCAGCAGGTGCCGACATTGTTGTAGTTTGTAGTTCGGATGATGAGTATGCTGAAATTGCTCCTGCAGTAGCTGAGCAATTGGGTGAAGAAATTTTGGTTGTTGCCGGAGCTCCTGCTTGTGCAGACGAGTTGAAGGCAAAAGGTATAACAAATTTCGTTCATGTAAAAAGCAACATTTTGGAAGAACTGAAGGGATATCAAGACAAGTTGGGAATCTAAAAAAAGCAGTACAATGAAACCGAATTTTAAAGATATAAATATCAAAGCAGCGGCGGCACAGAAAGATCTGGCTGACTGGACTGCAAAAAATAACATTAAAAAAGACTGGGTAACACCGGAGCAGATTCCTGTTAAACCGGTTTACACCAAAGAAGACCTTGAAGGAATGGAGCACCTGAACTATGCAGCAGGTTTGGCACCTTACCTTCGCGGACCTTACTCGGCAATGTACGCTATGCGTCCATGGACAATCCGTCAGTACGCTGGTTTCTCAACTGCCGAAGAATCAAACGCATTCTACCGTCGTAACCTTGCGGCCGGTCAGAAAGGTTTGTCAGTGGCATTCGACCTTGCCACACACCGCGGATACGACTCAGACCACGAACGTGTGGTTGGCGACGTTGGTAAAGCAGGTGTGGCTATCGACTCTATCCTGGATATGAAAATCCTTTTCGATCAGATTCCTTTGGATAAAATGTCGGTATCGATGACCATGAACGGTGCTGTTCTTCCTGTATTGGCATTCTATATTGTTACAGGACTGGAACAAGGCGCTACTTTGGAGCAACTTTCAGGTACAATTCAGAACGATATTCTGAAAGAATTTATGGTACGTAACACTTACATTTACCCACCTGAGTTCTCGATGAAAATTATTGCCGACATTTTTGAGTTCACTTCTCAAAATATGCCGAAATTCAACTCGATCTCGATTTCGGGCTACCACATGCAGGAAGCCGGTGCAACTGCCGACATTGAAATGGCTTACACCCTTGCCGACGGTTTGGATTACTTACGCACAGGTGTTAAAGCCGGTTTAGATATCGATGCTTTTGCGCCACGTTTGTCGTTCTTCTGGGCGGTTGGAATGAACCACTTTATGGAGATTGCAAAAATGCGTGCTGCACGTATGATCTGGGCAAAACTGGTTAAACAATTTAACCCGAAAAACCCAAAATCGATGGCACTGCGTACACACTCGCAAACTTCGGGTTGGTCGTTAACAGAGCAGGATCCGTTTAACAACGTTGGCCGTACTGCTATTGAGGCAATGGCTGCAACATTAGGTGGAACACAAAGTTTGCACACCAACGCGCTTGATGAAGCGATTGCCTTACCAACCGATTTCTCGGCACGTATTGCACGTAACACCCAGTTGTATATCCAACAGGAAACTGAACTTTGTCGCTCAGCCGATCCATGGGCAGGTTCGTACTACGTTGAGGCATTAACTCACGAGCTGGCACAAAAAGCATGGGCACATATCGAAGAAGTTGAGAAACTTGGCGGTATGGCTAAAGCGATTGAAACCGGTGTACCTAAAATGCGTATTGAAGAAGCCGCAGCACGTGCCCAGGGACGTATTGACGGTGGAACACAAACCATTGTGGGTATTAACAAATACCGATTGGAGAAAGAAGATCCGATCGACATTCTGGATATCGACAACACTGCAGTTCGTAAGTCGCAAATTGAGCGTTTGGAAAAACTGCGTGCTGAGCGTAACGAAGAAGACGTACAAAAAGCGTTGGCAGCAATTACAAAAGCTGCCGAAACAGGCGAAGGCAACTTGTTGGCCTTGTCGGTTGAAGCCGCTAAAAAACGTGCTTCGTTAGGTGAAATTTCAGATGCTTGCGAGAAAATCGCAGGACGTTACAAAGCAGTAATCAGAACTATTGAAGGCGTGTATAAAGCAGAAGCACAAGACAAGTCTGAGTTCCAGGAAGCTCAGGAGCTGGCTAAGAAATTTGCAGAAATGGAAGGTCGCCAGCCACGTATTATGGTTGCTAAAATGGGTCAGGATGGTCACGACCGTGGTGCAAAAGTTGTTGCTACCGGTTACGCCGACCTTGGTTTCGACGTAGATATGGGACCATTATTCCAGACTCCGGAAGAAAGTGCCAAACAAGCCGTTGAAAACGACGTGCATGTTGTAGGTGTTTCTTCGCTGGCAGCAGGTCATAAAACACTGGTTCCTGCAATTATTGCTGAGCTGAAAAAACTGGGTAGAGAAGACATCATGGTTATTTGCGGTGGTGTAATTCCTCACCAGGATTACCAATACTTGTACGATGCAGGTGCAGTTGCCATTTTTGGCCCTGGTACAAGCGTTGCAGGTGCAGGTAAAAAAATCCTTGAGATTTTGATTGAAGCCTATAAAGAAGACTAAGGGATTCGCGGTTTTCAACCGCGAGCACGGAGGTTACAAACCTCCCAACCCGTAAAGATATAAAGCCGGTTCCGTTTGGGACCGGCTTTTTTATTCATCAACAATTCCAGTATAATAGATTGATAACTTATTACTTTTTAATTCTTTTATTTCTATTTTCCTTTTAATTAATTTAAAGTCTTCTGTTAAGTCAATATGATAGAGTTCAATCCCTTTTTCAAATGCATAAGACAAAATATCCAATTTGCATAAGTTATCTTTTGAGGAATATACATATTCGTCTGAATTCTCGGTTAAATGACGTAGTCGATGATCATTAACTTGTTCTGCAAAAAATCTATATCCCAAAGTTATTCTCTCGATTGCATGTGAATTATAATTCTTTTGTCTATGTATCTTGTCACCTTGCTTGTATATCGGATGATACCTATTACAATCCGCTGAATTAAACATAAACCTCCATTCTTCTTCATTTTCCCATATCCTCTTCTTTATTGTAATCCAATCTCTTACATTACCTTCAGGATTGCTTAAATTGCACTTTCTAATTTGAGTAGGATCATCAACATAATTCACTTTTACAGGTAAAATTCCATAACTTTTAATTAATTCTCTTGTGTCGAACTCAATGCAAAACCCTTCTTGATTTGAGTAATAACCCCATAAAATATCTTCGTTATTATTACTTTGATTATTTAAACAAATAATGCCAGGAGAGAATATCTCAATAAATTGTCTTCTTCTTTGAAAATTATTTTGTTCAGTACTAAAGAGATCATGAAACTCAGGTAACTTTTCAATTAATAACTCATAAGAGAATGAATTCAAGTCCCAAAATCGTTCAGAGCAGTCAAACGGATCATTGAATTGTAAAGGGTATGCCGCCCATAAATAATTATTCTTTAATGCATCATAACTATGGTTATCACATCTATAATACTTTATTAATCTTTCAGGAGGTGTTTTGATAGTCATTTCTCTTTAAAGGTACAAAACATAAAGTTATGCATAAAAAAAGCCTATTTGTGGCATGATCGATTTGGCCATCTCTCAATTTATAACGCCCTATTTTATCCAACCCGTCCCGGGTTGTGTTCGCAACATTTTACAATGTTGCTACTATAATCGAACGCTTACTGCGTTCTTTTTCTTTTCGGAAGGTTACTTCAACTGAATAAACTCGGTACGAGTTTGATTTTAATTGCCACATCATAAAGCGCAATCCTAAAAAGAATCCGGTACGGATTCGATTATAATAACGGCTCCTAATGATAAGCGCATAACCAAAAACCCGGTACGGGTTTGATATACCACCGGCTAATCAAAAAATTCAAACAGATAACTGGTCTCAAAATCCACCGCAAATTTCTCCAGGAAAGCAATATATTCCTCCCGAAATGATTTCTTCCGGTGATGTTCCTTCTGATTCAAAATGTAATTCACCACCCTGTCAATCTGCGATTTGCTGTACGAAAAACAACCATAACCCGCCTGCCATTGAAACTTCCCAGGAAACCAATTTTTTTCGTTTATAAAATTCGACGATGCGCGTTTTATTTCTTTAATCGCTTCGGATGGCGAATGTTTCGGATTAAAACTCATAAAAACATGCACATGGTCCGGCATACCGTTAACAGCGTAACTTTTATGCCCCATCGAATCAATCAACCCGGCAATAAACGGGAAGACTTCTTTTTGATGATTGGGTTGAATTAAAGCCTCGCGGAATTTTACTGCAAAAACAAATTGAAGATAAATTTGGGTGTAGGTGGCTGGTGTCATTTTTTCTTTTAAAGGTACAAAATGCAATATTGAATATCCAATCCGTACCGGATTGTTCTGCAACATTGTAAATGTTGCTATTATAATCGAACGCTTACTGCGTTCTTTTCATTCAATATCAATGAGTGTCATAGACATTTTACAACCCTTTTAAAGCAGCAACAACTTCTTCTACATCGGCTCTTCCTCCGTGACTTGAGCTTACTTTTGAGAAAATCACTTTGCCAGCGGTATCAATCACAAAAGTTGATGGATAAGCTGTTTCTTTTGGGGCATCCCATCTGAGACCATATTTATTTACCATTGAGTAGTTGGGATCGAGAGCAAAATAGAACCCTTCGGGAAAAGTAAAATCTTCGGAAAATTCCTCTGCTTTTTCCTGTAGTACTTCCGACGGCCCGGGATAGATCATCAGCACCTTGGCACCATACTTTTTAAACTGCTCCGCTTCACCTACAAATTCGCCTACCTGGCGTGTGCAAATCGGACATTGGTATTCGGGCCAGCCCCTTAGTACAATTAAAATCAGATTCGACTGACCGTATAACTTGTTTAACTGAACTTCGCTGCCATCAATTAATTGTGCTTTAAAATCAATGATCTTATCTCCGGTTTTTACCTGGGTATTGGGTTGCGAAAAGGCCGGAATCAAAAGAAAGGCAAATAAAATGGTAATAATTGTTTTCATGTTGTAGTTTTTCTAATACAACTAAAACATATTAATGAATGAAAAGTTCTTCTTCTCAAACCAATGAAAAGCCGGGCTAATCTTGTTAATCATTTACTTTTACGATTTCAAAGTATTACCAAAAATCGAGATACCTGACAATATCAATCAGCTTCCGTGAAGTAATACTATTTTATAGATAAAAGAGCGAACTCCCATTTTGGAATCCGCTCTTTACCTTTTCTCCTAATTAAATCTTTAATCAATCAAAACGTTATGTTCGTATACATTAAATTCATTCGTAAGCACAATATTGTACTCCCCTCTATCCAATTTTGAAAGATCAATAGCTTTATTTATAGCTAAGTCTTCACCCAAACTTACTTCTTCTAATAAATTATAGTTATCGTACACATATAGTTTAATCGGTTCATTTTCAAAATTCAGATACGAAAGTTTAATCATATCACCATCCCTGATAAAATAAGGATCAGCAGTTTTTCTAATTTCCATTACTGCAACATTGCCATACTCAATTGCCAATTTTTTTCTGATTTGTTCCTTATCAGTCCTTACATAATACCAGTAGTTACCGTTCTCAAGATCCGAAAAATCATATTTCTTTTTCAGCTCACTTCGTGGAATTTCGGTCTTCATCTCATAAACCCTATCCCCCAGTTCGTTAAATAATTCAATCTCGTAATTTACCATTTGGTTCGTTGAAATTTCAACTACAGTTACATCTGTTTCGTTGGCAGCCATATCCACTTTTAAGTTTCCTGTTGCTCCGGCAACGCTTACTAAGCATGTTGCAACTAATCCTACAAATAAAGTTTTCATTGTTCTAATTTTTAATTGTTAATCGTTGTTTTCTTTTTACATTTCTATAACTAAAAGGAACAAACTATTCTTTTTGTTTAATTTATATACAACAAAGATTAAACATTTTAGATTTAGCGTCAGAAATCACAATAAATACAGTCGATTCATGTAAATGTTAATATATGTTAAACTATTGTATTGAACAAGATGTTGAAACCAACAGAATGAGAAATGCTAAAGGAAAACTCACCCATCTCATTTTTGAATTTGAACAGCAGAACAGAAAAAAGCACGTGTTTCAGGATTAAAAGATGTAGGGCAATCTTGAATTGATCCATCATTAGTTAGCAGCAGATAATGAATTATATACCAATAAGAAAGCGAAACCAAAAGGATTCGCTTTCACTAAACTAACTAACTAACTAATAAAACTACCTAAATTAATGAAAATATTAATTGAGAGTAATAATACGCTTATGTAAAACTACCTTAGTAACCAACGTATATAACATACATCAATGTAAAACTCTGTGATAACTTGTGTTTATTAGCTTATGAATAAACGTTGGTTAATAGGTAATGTCATGTCTGACATAACAAAGTAAAAAAGGTTTAATGAATAAATTAATTATTTTTAAAAAAATATACAAATACAAAAAAAGATAATCTTACTTCTTTCGCTTCCTCACATTACGCTCAGAAAGATAGCGAGTTATGATTTGATAAGATGGTGATGGGGAATCTAAATCACTTATAATGGACACTACTGAAAACTGAAACCAAATAATAAAGTAAACTACCACCACCAAAGGTGGTGGCTTTCTTGAGCCGCTGCCTCTAAAAGAGGCGGTAATCTTGACTTTCGTCTTCGCGTTTCTTTTCCTCTTTTTCTTGATGCTGAATGTAACGCCGGATTAGGTCTTCATCAAC